>JBGTUV010000072.1:0-5929 GCA_041938985.1 Candidatus Nitromaritima sp.
GTTTATCGATGAAATTTTAAGCAATCTCAAAAAACTAAAAGAGAAACTCTAACCTTATAAGCCTCGCCTTTTTAGCAAGAGTAGACCGCCTGTACTATTTTAAAATAAACTACCTTATACAGGGTCATTTATTTTATGGTACGCAATATATAGACCAACTAGCCCCGTACAAACCGAAAAACATAAAATAGTAACAATTTAAATCCATATAAAACAAGTATTTATAATAAATAGCCCAAAAAAAGTGTATTTATTTATTGACTACTACTATATGTAGTGGTAAATAGTGATGAGTTCTACTAGATACAGGGACATATCTCTAAGACATATTAGCAGTAACGGGGTCCCTCAAACGTACAGAAAAATAGCTAAAAAGAGAAACTAAATTAAGATGGGTTTCAAAAATTATCAGTTGAAAAATTTTGATGTTCTCGAAACTCACCCCGGGCGGGTTACTAGGAAAGATGCCTCTATGGAAAGTATGGTGCACTTCACTAATTCGGTGGAGCACTCTGACTTTTACCCCTTCACGAATCCCCAAATGCATGAGCGCCGGCCGAACCCTCGAAGGTTTCATCGGCAGACGAAGTTCTCCCAAGCGGCGTACCATAGAAACTCTTTTGCCTGTTGTTGGTTGTCTAAAACAGACGGCCGCAGCAGAATAGTAACCCGCCACCTTTTCTTTGATGTAAAAAAGTTCGCCTCACTCGAAACCTCTACTTCAAGTCATTCGGTTCCGGTCAAGGACAGGATGTAAAAAAGATTTCATAGTGCCTTTAAGTTTGAAGGTTTGCTTGAGGCGGGCTTTTTTGATTATCTCCTTGCTCATCTAAATCATAATTCCTTTACACGACAAACTTTTTCTGCGAGAGTCTGCAGATAACTGCATAACCCTACTCAAACAAAGTCTCTTCAATGAATGAACCTTCAAAAAAAATATGCAGAACAACAGGTCCGTTTACTCCTTCATACTCTCACCCAGGTGATGCAGGCGCTGATCTCAAGGCATCCGAGTCCTCCGTTGTGCCAGCGCGTGGAAAAGTTTTGATCCCCACCGGGTTATGCATTGAATTGCCAGAAGGATACGTAGGTCTTATTTGGCCAAGGAGTGGCCTTGCCGTCAAACACTCGCTTGATTCCGGTGCCGGTGTTATTGATGCAAAGTACCGCGGAGAAATTAAAGTCCTACTATTCAACCATTCTGATGAAAACTTTACTATCAAACCGGGTGACAGAATAGCTCAGTTATTGGTTCAAAAAGTGGAAAACATAAACTTTCTCCCCGTTGAAAGTCTGGATGAAACGGAACGTAACCTAGGAGGGTTTGGCTCAACTGGAAAATAATAAGTGGCAATGGAGTTTTTTTACAATTTTTTTGTCAACTGAAGTAAACCGACTATCAATTTAACTGCCATATTACTTTTTGATAACAACAAACTCCGTCCTATCAAAGTTAAAAAATTCTTCCAACGCGTCCAAGACCGATTCTCTTTGACAAAATATTCAATATAGTGTCTATTGAATAGGCTCTGCAATGGTATTTAAATTCCAGATCCATTTGCCAGATAGGGAGCTTCTGTGAGTAAATTCCAAAATTGGCTTGAAGAATGGTTTGGCATCTCCGCTAACGAGAACCAAGATAGCAATTTCGCGACAAAAACTCCGACTGGTTCTAAGCGGTCAAATGAGTTTCACGTTCTCCGAGTACAACCCACCCCAAATCCAAACGCCTTTCAATTTGTAATTAATGCTCCAATAATTAGCACTGGCACCAAGACGTTCACAAACGCTGATGAAGCAAAAGGTGATTCCCTAGCAGAAGCACTTTTTCAAATCTATGGTGTTGAAAATATTTACCTCAAGGAAAGTTTCGTTACCATCACCAAGTCAGAAACTATTGGTTGGCACACGGTTTTTGAAAAAATCGGAGAAACCATTGAGGAGAAAATTCATCATTATGACACCCTTGATGCAAAGGAAGTAGCCGCAGACAAACCTGAAACGATCCTGGATAAATTTCATAAAGAAGACTTCCCAAATTGCAATGTAGAAGAAAAAATGCTGATCATTGAAGCAGTGCTTGATCAAGCTATTCGTCCGGCTTTGACGAATGATGGAGGTGGGGTCGAAGTATTGGGAATTGAGGGAAACGTGATAAATGTACACTATCAGGGGGCTTGCGGAACATGCCCAAGTTCTACCACAGGCACCCTAAGTTATATCGAGACTTTCCTTAAAGATACTCTACATCACGATCTCACAGTCATAGCCCAGTAAAAAAGAAGTACTACAAGTTACAAATTGAAAAACACAAAAAAAGAACACTTCTTTAGTTTTATTCTTTCAAGAAATAACATTAAAAAATTTATACGGTAATATTAAGAGCCCTTGGTAAAACTTTCCAATCTCTTTTCAAATCCATTTGTTGTCTATTTTTTTGGCTGATACGAGAGAATGAATTCAAGGGCGGATGATGGATCAGGGCAAACGGCGAACAACTCCAAAGTAGATGATTTGACAAACTTAAGGCTAACCATCTTCCGAAGGTTGGAAATCAAACCATCATAAAAATTATTTGTATTAACAAATACCAGTGGTTTATCTGTGAGACCGAGTTGCTTCATCGACATAATCTCTATGGCCTCTTCTAAGGTCCCAACCCCACCCGGAAGTGCGATAAAAGCGTCAGAACGTTCATCCATGATAGCCTTGCGAATGCGCATCGTTTCTGCAATTATCAATTCATCCGCTTCGACGTATTCAAAACCTTCATCTTTTTCTCTTAAAAACTCTGGGAAAACCCCTACAACCCTACCACCATTTTTATGGACTGAGCGTGCAACTGCTCCCATCAGACCAATTCCCCCTCCCCCATAAACTAGATCTAAGTTTAAATCGCCAATTTGACAACCTAAATCTATTGCTGTTTTGAAATATACTTCGTCAATTGAATCGCTGGACGAACAAAAAACGCAAATTGATTTCATCAAAATCCTTTCATCATTCCCATCAATTAATACTTTTATTAAATTTAGCTGACCCTCTCAGGTCTTCATAAAATATTGTTGGACACAAATACTTAATTATATTTTTGTTTTAGATATAAACAAATCATCCCCACATCCAATAAAAATAATTTAAAAGCAGAAGTTGCAAGGCAAGTAATTTACCTTTATTCTATCAAAAAGATGATAACTTATTTTTAATCCTGGAGGGCGACCGTGCTCAAAAAATTCTTATTAACTTTAATTTGGTTATTTATTTTTCTCCAAATGAACTGCTCTTTGCACTCAGGTTCAACTTATGATCGAGGAGAGATGGGCCAACCACAAAGTTTTAGTAAAGGTGTTATCATTTCAGAGCGCAATGTAACAGTTAAAGGAACTGAATCTGGTATAGGTGCAGTTTCAGGTGCAGTTATGGGAGGGCTTGGAGGTTCCCAAGTAAGTGAGGATGGCGCCATCAGCGCTATCGGCGCAATTGGTGGGGCGATTGTAGGGGGAATGGTTGGCGCGAAAGCGGAGGAACTAATTATGAGGGACAACGCTTCCGAGTTTATTATTCAACCGGATGTTGGCGATCCTTTTACCTTAATCCAGATTAATGACGAAAAGTTGAAAACTGGCGACCGAGTGCTGATTATTAACTCAGATAAAATCAGAGTCACCAAAGACAGCACTCAAATAAAATAAGTACCAGCTTTCAATCAGTGAAAAATATTCCCGCCGAAAAGGTCTTCCGCCTCTCCATGATCTTCAAGCGGGGCGTTTAAAATTTCCATAATTTCATCCATATTAAAAGTTTTACGGGTGACAGGGTTCCTGAAGTCAAAATACCGGTATCCCCTATAGGTCGGATAAAACTCCTCAATCGTAATACGTTTACAAACAGCCCCATTGGCCTCTACTTTAGATTGCCAGTTATTTAACAAAGATAGATCTGGACATTCCAAAACCACTGAAGATTTATTTTTTGTTATCACCATCAAACACCGTTCGCCTGCAGTCATATTTCTCCTAAACTTTCCTAGCTAATCTTTTTCGCCCGGCGAATAAAGTTTTTTGTATTCACTAATGGCGTAACGATCAGTCATCCCCGAAATATAGTCACAAATACGTCTTTGCAAAGAATCATGACTCCCCTCTCGTTGTACTGATTCAGGCAAAAGTGCCGAGTTCGCCGTAAACGCTTTGAATAAACCCGTAAGACACATCTCTGATTTAAATTCCATGCGTTTTACTTTACGATGATTGTATAGGTTTTGATGAAGAAATTTTTTCAACTCTCCATTTTTTTCAGACATTAGAGCACTAAATCCCGCCATACGTTTTTTGGCGCACCTCACGTCATCAACACTTTGAATCTTATTCGCCTTTAAATTTTTCAAGGTGGTCTGCCTAAAATCAGTTATAAGATTGTTTATGATTTGGCGAACGATTTGATATTTTTTAAGCTTAAAATCTAAATTTTTATACTTTTGATCCAGGGCCTTTTCATGTTCCCGCCAAAGTGCAAGTTTGCGGACTTGCTGCAAGTTGAGAAGTTCCGAGGTAATACCATCATCTAAATCGTGCGCGTTATATGCTATTCCATCTGCGCAATCTGCTACCTGAGCTTCCAATGATGGAAAGTTATAATCTTTTGCTCCCATAATCGGGTTTTCAGGATCAGTGGAATGCTTACTGATGCCTTCTTGAAGTTCCCAAGTCAAGTTGAGTCCACTGAACTCGGGATATCTTTTTTCCAAGAGTCTTACCACTCTCAAACCCTGCTTATTGTGCTCAAATCCCCCGTGGTTTTTTAACAATCCATTAAGTATTTTTTGGCCTGTGTGCCCAAATGGCGGGTGTCCCAAATCATGAGACAATGCGATTGACTCTGCCAAATCCTCATTAAGCTGCATGGATTTACAGATAGATCGGGCAATCTGTGCCACTTCCATCGAATGAGTGAGCCGAGTACGATAGTAATCACCTTCATGGTAAACGAACACCTGTGTCTTGTATTCAAGCCTGCGAAATGCAGAGGAGTGTATCACGCGATCTCGATCCCTCTGAAATCGCGTTCGATAGGGGTGCTCTTTTTCTTTATGCTGACGTCCCTTGCTGTTACCACTTTTAACCGCATAAGAAGCCAAACTATTATTCTCTAATTCTTCTATATCTTGACGTTTGACCAACTTTCCACATCCCATATTAGTATTCTCTGCCGATTATTAGCTCGATCAAGCGACACTAATCGCTTCCCTTTTCATCTACCGAGTAACTAGATACTTACCAAAACAAACTTCCAAAACAAACGCCTCAAAAATAACCCAAAAAATCAAACGGTTACATAGAAGGTTTCTTATTCCATAAAATTTATAAATCAAAATAGCCGAAAAAAATGGATTTTACACTAATTATGCATTATAAGTATATGCTCAGGTATGGTTCAACTCACCGAAAAAAATCCAAAAATATTCTCGTTAGGTTTCCACCAGACTGCGGATTTAAGTACCCTGTACCCCCAGTTAAGATACCAAGCGATTGAGAATGACTCAAGTGCTGGTTTTTTTCGAAGCCAGACACTCTTAATCAGGGTGCGGTGGAAATATTACCTGTTAATCCGTTAGGGCCGATATTTAGAAGGAATAGTTAGTTATAAATTCGACACTGCTTTTCAAATGATTAAGCAAAATAAAGGATCATCCTCTATATAGGTTTTCCTTTCAATCCGGCTTGATTAAAGAGGATTTTGAGTAAAAACCCATTAAGATTTTAAAACTCAAACCCTGTTCTTAACCCCCAGTTAGGGGATAAATTAAGGAAACAATAAGAAATGAAGAAAAAGTACTTGATGGCGCCAGGCCCCACACCAGTAGCTGAACACGTTGCCCTGGAAATGGCACACCCGATGATACACCACCGTACTCCCCAATTTAGCAAAA
>JBGTUV010000073.1:0-5919 GCA_041938985.1 Candidatus Nitromaritima sp.
AAACGCACAGCAACGTCTACCGACTCATCAAACTTAGTCCGAGCTGTCTCCTTTGCCAAGGTCACCGCTTCCATCAACTCATACTCCTTTAGAGACTCTACTTTTTCAAGAGCTTCTCTCATTCTTTTACCTAGCTTTGCCATCCATTTTTCTCCTGACCTATTCAACCTTCGACTTGAATTCCCATGCTTTTTGCAGAACCCTCAATAATCCGCGCTGCCTGCTCGACAGTATTCGCATTCAGGTCTTCCATTTTAGCTCGGGCTATTTCTCGTACCTGCTCACCGGTAACAGTACCTACAAATTCGCGGCTGGGATTAGAGGAACCTTTCGCGATACTCGCGGCTTGCTTGAGGAGAATCGACGCGGGTGGCGACTTTGTAATAAAAGAAAAAGTTTTGTCCTTATAAACAGAAATAATCACAGGAATAATCATTCCTTCTTTGCCCTGGGTTTCCGCATTAAAAGCTTTACAGAAATCCATTATATTAACCCCATGCTGCCCCAGAGCGGGCCCAACCGGCGGCGACGGAGTCGCTTGACCAGCAGGAATCTGCAACTTAATTAAAAATTCTGCTTGTTTTGTTGCCACGTAGTCCCTTTCTAATCTCTTATCAGTTCAAAAGACCGAAACCCCTCAAACGGCCTCGACCTGAGGGAATTCCAATTCAACCGGTGTAGCCCGACCAAAAATGGAAACCATCACTCTAACCTTACCCTTACCCTGATTAACCTCATCAACCGTACCGTTAAAATTAACGAACGGACCATCTATGACGCGCACATTCTCACCCTTCTCAAAAGAAAATTTGGGCCTAGGCTGCGAAGTTTCTCCACTTATCTGCCCTTTAATTGTCTTCACCTCCTCTTCCGACAACGGGACAGGCTTACCCCCACCACCAAGAAAACCAGTAACCTTCGCAGTATTCTTGATCATGTACCAGATATCTTGCGACATCTCGACGCTAATCAAAATATACCCAGGGAAAAACTTTCTCGAAGAAATCTTCTTTTTCCCTTTACGAATCTCAACAACGTCCTCCACGGGAATAATGATTTCTCCCAGAGCTTCCTTGCTCGAAGAACGCTCAAACTGTTCCTCGAGACTAGTTTTCACTTTTTGCTCAAAACCCGAATACGTGTGAATCACATACCAGTTCTTATTCACATCAACCTCAGACATTCAAAAGCGCCTCAACAATTTTAGACAAAAGCACATCAACTAATCCCAAGAACAGAGCCATAAGAAACACCACCACTAGAACCACCGCTGTCCCACCCATGGCTTCTTTCTTAGAAGGCCAGGTAACCTTCTTAACTTCACCCTTAACTTCCGACAAAAACTGAATCGCCTTACTCACCATTTAAAACCCACTTAAACCCATTCAAAAATTCAATACAGGCCAGGAGGGACTCGAACCCCCAACCACCGGATTTGGAGTCCGACGCTCTAGCCATTAGAGCTACTGGCCTATTCGCATTCCAAAATGAAAGAAAATCCGACCAACAATTAACTTAAACACCTAGCCCGCTCCTAAAATCACATGGCAACAAACAGCCGACCATCACCCTACTTAGTTTCTTTATGAAGGATGTGCTTTCGACAAAACCTACAATACTTCTTAAACTCCAAACGCTGAGTCGTTAGCTTTTTATTCTTGGTTGTTGAATAGTTCCTACGCTTACACTCGGTACAAGCCAAAATAATAATATTTCGCATAACCTTAAAACCTAAATTGTTATTTCAAACCCAACAAGAAACCCACTTTAGCCATAAAGCAAACTAACAAACCACAACACCTCAACCAAACATGTTAGAGTAAGCCCACGATCGGGATTGAACCGATGACCTCTTCCTTACCAAGGAAGTGCTCTACCACTGAGCTACGTGGGCATCTGATCCAAATCGAAAGTCCAACCGCCCGCATCACCAGTCAGAGTGGAGCGGGAAACGGGACTCGAACCCGCGACCCTCAGCTTGGAAGGCTGACGCTCTAGCCAACTGAGCTATTCCCGCACTGCCCTAAAAAAATGGGGAGGGAAGGATTCGAACCTTCGAAGGCTGAGCCGACAGATTTACAGTCTGTTCCCTTTGACCACTCGGGAACCTCCCCAAACAAAATGGAGGATGGTTAAAAAAAACTCCCCCGCCACCAGACGGCAATACCTGAAGAATAGCCATCCACAAGAGGCCCAACACCCCCAAGGATCTCCTTCCAAACATGCCAGTTTAGGGTGGAGCTGGCAAAGGGACTCGAACCCCCGACCTGCTGATTACAAATCAGCTGCTCTACCAACTGAGCTACGCCAGCCCAGCAAACGAAAAACGCTCATAGTACAAAGCCTCCCTATGGCCTGTCAACTATAAAAGGCTTCATCTATCAAAGTTTTAACTCTCTATAGGATTTGATTTTTCAAAAGTAGGAAACGACTACAATGTGGCAATTATATCAGGAGAGTACCATTTGTGCGACATGTTTTATAGATAATTTTTGAGTTTTTTTTAATTTTTCTAAAGGCCTCTCTTAAGCTTCAAAGATTTTCAAATCAAGTAGGGGAAAGCTTTATTCAAAAAAACACCAATTTTTTTTAAAAAGCTTGTACTTGGTTGAACTTTCAAGCAATTAGTCAATAGTTTAGGGAGTTAATCAAGGGCCTTAGGTTTTACTCGCCTAACAAAACCAAGTTTCTGTGCGCAAAATTTAATCGTATATTTGAAGTTGTAATAATCAACTGAATTTTGAGCATCCTTGAAAGACGCTAGGTAGGGGAAAATCAATGGCGAAGATAAGAGGTAAAGAATGCCCTTTTTTTGCTCCCCTGCATAAAACTGACCTCCACCAGGAAGAAAGGAATACAGCATTGCCATATCCGGGTCAAGGTACTGGTACTCTTCATCGCACCCTTTATCAAGCAAGTATGCCATCTGTTTTTCCATCTTCGGCGTGATTCTCTTCAAGGCCATTTCAGAATTTCCGGCGCCCTTTAACCAGCAACCCGAAAGAAAAACTGACGAAAAAATCAACAAAATGCTAATTTTTATTCGCAAAATAATCTCACTTAAAAATTTTACTAACCGAGCATGGACACACCCCGTCTTTCAAAACTACTATTTTTTTCGGTTATTGTTTAAAAAACCTTTAGACAAAAGGCTTTCTCACTTTCTAGCAATTATGACGCGCATAAATATTGAAACTCAACATCTCAATACAATTTTACAAAAAAAGCTACCGACAACTAACATTCTCTGCCCCGCAAAACAATAGAAGGCCACGAAAAAGGCTTTCAAAATACTTTTTTCCCATCCATCATAACAAAATCCGCTTTATCTCGCCCAGACTCAAAAGGCACACTATACCAATCATCGAATTGTCCCCGTAACCGGAACCCTGTTAAGTCTGCCGGTCTTCCTTTTTCTATCACACCGCAGTCCATACCGACTGTTTCTGCGCCTCCTCGAGTAGCCATACGAAGAATCTCTTCTCTCGATACGTCAACCAACATCTCTTCTGCAGCGCGAATTTCGTCAAGAAAATTCAAGGATTCGCTGCTCGCCAACGAGTCGGTTCCTAAACCAACCACCATTCCAAGATCAAGTAGGTCTCTGACTGGCATATACTTGTCACGCCTAAACCAGCGCGTACTTTGTGGGCAAAAAACAGCCTTTACTTTTTTAGATTTTAAAAGGTCGATGTCAGCATCTGCTAAGTTTAAATGTATTGCCGCTAGCGAATCAAGTACACCCATTGAATCCAAATACCGAGCGGGGCTTGAAGCTGGCGGGTTCCAAGCATCATCAAACATTGCTCGTTCTTTAAGAAAGTCTTTTATATCACCGCTACCGTCCTGAAGAAACTGTAGCTCTTCGGGAAACTCTGCCACATGACACGACAGTGGGCACTTGTATTTATCAGCCAAACGTTTCACTTCACGAAATAACTTGGGCGAAACGGAATAAGGGGCGTGCGGAGCCAGTCCGAGTTTAGTCATTCCACTCTCGTTTACGTTTTGCTTAAGGGTTAACTCTAAATTTTCTACTATTGGCTCGATCAACGACGGAAGAAAGCCTAACACCTCAAGCAACAAAGTCTGCCTGAAAGGAAGTCGAGAGTACTCCATAATAAATTTTGCTTGAGGAATATAGTCAACAAGAGCAGTCACTCCTGAGCGCGCCATTACCTTCGCCTGTGCGTGCAAAGCGAGAGCTCGGTTTTCCCAACTTACCAGTTCATTTTTTTCAACCACTGACCTGACCCAAGCCGTAAAACCACTACGACGGGGAATCTGCCATTTGAGAACCGAAAGACTGAGATGGCAATGGGCGTTGACAAACCCAGGAACAACAAGACAGTCTGACAAGTCAATCAATTCACCCTCTATTGGACTTCTGGTATCCGGAAAAACTTCTCGGATGCGTCCGTGCTCAACAATTAGTTGACCATTTTCCAAGGGTTTGGAATTTGTCATCGGAAGCAACGCGCGAAAACGAACTGTAAAAGTATTCATGACTGGCCTCATCAAGCAAGCAAGGAGAGGTAGGCGGCTAAATAGAATCAGCTATTATTAGAAATATTTTCACTAAGGTACAACACGCTTCCCTCTACTTCCTAGCCTGTAAATAAAGAATATTTTTTGATTTAACCATATACACACAGTGGTTTTTTATTTACATCTACAGGAAGTCTTTGTATATTAATGTATTAGGGGCAGACATCCCAAGTCCCTACACAACGGATTCGCTGGCTGGTTTTCTTGCCCCACCTAAATACAGAGACAGTTCTTTTTGGCTCTTTGGATAACCGATTTTAAAAACTATGATTCCCCTCCCATGACTACCAACCTTTACCAGCAAAACATATACGGTCTTCTTGGCGTTAGCTACAACGCTACTCAAAAAGAAATTAATGAAGCTTATGATCGGATGATCAAACATTTTGATTCTTCACCCGTAAACTCCTCTTATGCGATGCAACCTTCTCTTGAGGAACGTATTGCATTGGTCCAAGAAGCATACGACACTTTGTCCAACGACAAAAAACGTTCCGCCTACGACCAATCAATTAACACTCAAGTGACTAAGATAACTCCCAACTCAGTTCAGGCAGCGGGACGCCAAATGAAGTTATCACTACACAGAAACAAACAGTCTAATCAAAAGTCCACGCGACTGAATGTTTACCAAGACTATTACGGATTTTCGGAAAAACCATTCGACCTGACTCCAGACCCAAAATATTTATATCTAAGCCCTAAGCACAAGGAAGTCCTAGCTCACCTAGTATATGGGCTACAAGAAAATAATGGGTTTCTTAAGATTATAGGTGAAGTAGGAACGGGAAAAACCATGATCTGCCGAAGTTTTCTGCAGGAACTCCGCACCGATTTTAGTATCGCCTACGTATTTAATCCGGCAATCAATGAACTAGAACTTTTACAAACTATAAACTCGGAACTAGGCCTACCTTCTGAGATGGATAGTAAAAAAAAGCTCGTGGATACTCTCAATGCCTTCCTGTTGAGCGAGAGAAAAAAAGGGCACCGAGTAGTTGTGATAATCGACGAGGCGCAGGCTTTACAGGTAAAAGTATTGGATCAATTACGTCTGCTGTCAAATCTAGAAACAGACACAGAAAAATTGATACAGATTGTTTTGATCGGTCAACCGGAACTTGATCAGTTACTAGAAAAAAGCGAGTTACGTCAACTACGTCAACGCATCACCATAAGCTGGGAACTTTTACCACTTAACCGTGATGAAACCAGAGGATATATCCAACACCGGGTTAATGTAGCCTTAGGCAAAGGCAGAGTCCAATTTGCACGTTCTGCGGTCGAGCTAATTTATAAGTATTCCCATGGTATCCCACGCATGATCAATGTTCTAGCTGACCGCTCCCTGCTTATTGCATACACAATGAA
>JBGTUV010000074.1:0-5910 GCA_041938985.1 Candidatus Nitromaritima sp.
CGTACAGTAGTGATTTACTAATTTAGATAATAGTCTTTTAAAAGAGTGATAAAGAATACGAGAAACAGATATGAACAAAAAGTTTAAGGAATGTTTATTGGAGGTTTATCTAGGCGAACAAGCTGGTGAAATGATATTCGAGTCTATGCTTACGATGGCTGAAGACGACAACCAACGTTATATTTTTAGCAATATGCTTCAACTTGAAACAGAGGGAAAGGCAATAATGAGACCTTTGCTTGTAAAACTAGGCATACCCATTGAAGAGAATAAATCTTTAAGAAATCAAGGTCTTGAGATAGCTGAGAGCTTCAAAGGAATGTCATTTAAGGAACAATTTGAAAATATATATCAATCAGTAAAAAATTATTACCTTCCTCAATACGAAGAATTATCAACACTAGTAGACGAAGAAGATTCAGAAGCTTGCTTCATAGCTAATTTCATGGGAGAACATGAGCGTTCTATCTTGTTGGCATCTGAAAATATAATTAAGGATAAACCAAATCCTGTTCAGCCTATAAGAGACCTACTTAGGTTTCCGATATGAAACACCTAACTTACACATGAAAAGAACCTCCTTAATCCTATCCATCCTGCTGCTGTTTGCTCATCGTTGATGCCTGAGTAAACAAACCTACTTTATGGCTTGATCAGATTTAACCCAATTTAACCAGGTTTTTTTAATTCGATATGGTATTGCTCTATCTTCAAAGGTAATTCAGGCTTCTTCGCTTCTTCTAATTCTATCCCAAGATTTATAACCTAATACGATAATGAAAAGATAGGTAAAAAACAGAAAAGACGTTAAATAAAGGTCTCTTGACAGAAAGATGTAAATAGAAATTGAGTCTATTACAAACCAGTAAATCCAATTCTCAAGAACTTTCTTGGCAACCATATAAGTAGTGATAATTGCACCCCAAGTAGTCAAGGCATCCATGAACGGCAAAGCAGCTTCAGTATATTTTTCTAACATCCATCCAGATCCAAGGGCTAGGAGTAGAATCACTGAAATAGCAGATAAATGTTCTGAAAGATTCCATGTTTTAACTACCAGTCCTTGGCTGTCACTATTTAGAAGCCACTGCGACCATCCGTAAAATCCCATGACAATGTAAAAAATTTGTAAACTTGCTTCCATATAAAGACCTGCCATATACATTACGAAGAGATATAAACAGGAACTTAATATCCAAGCAATCCAACACCAAATATTTTGTTTTACAGCTAAAACCAAATACAGAATAGCTAAAATCACAGCTGCAATCTCGAGAAGCTTCTCAAGAGAGAGATCAAAAGTCATATCGAACTAAAATACCCATATGCCTTGGATCCCCTTGTCTTTCGTAGAGAGCTGGGGAGAAATTAGGGGGCTTGTTACCGAAATAGAAGCCACGAACAGAGTAATAGTTATCGAACAGGTTTCTTATCCAAAATTCATAATTCCATTGTTCTTTTTTATAACCCAATACAAGGTTCGATAAAAGGTAAGATTTTGATTTATTTGCATGAGAATCTGAGTAGTAAAAACTACTTTTACCTGTCATATCAAAGGACAAGTAAATATCGTTCCTAGGCTCCCAGTTTAGTCCAATGGCATAAGTTCGCTTAGGAGCATGTGCTTGGTCTCTTCCTTCAAGCTCTGGCCGTGATTCGTAACGATTTATTTTTGTTCTGAGAAACCCCACAAAAGAAAAGATATTTAGATAATCGGTTAAAGCTGCATTTAGATTCACTTCAATCCCATAGTTAACACCCTCTGCTGCATTTTGGGTCAGGAAGGAAAAAGTGTTTGGATCGTTAGGGTCAGCTTGAGTTGATATAAGCACCTGTTGATTTTCTCTATCTGAATAAAACAGCACTGCGTCTAGACTCAACTTAGAGCTTGGATATCTCGTGTTTATACCAACTTCATAATTCATTAGGTATTCAGGATCATACATAAGATTCTCGTCTGATGAATTGGGCTGAAGCCCTAGTCCTAAATTGAAACCGCCTGATTTATAGCCTCTGCCAATACTTAAATAAAAGTTGGTGGTTTCATGCCATGCTTTTAAAAGAGAGATTTTTCCACCCGACATCTGATTGGATGGCGAAAAGGATTCACCGTATGAATCGTTATAATTTGACTCCCAATCTTCCCATCGAAGACCAAGGATCACCTTTGCTGAAGTCGAAATCAGATATTCGAAATGACCGAAAGCTGCAAGGTTTCTCGAGTCGTAATAACTTGCCGAAGAAAAGTCAACTACGTATGGTTGGTAACCGCTAAAAGGGTCTTCATAAATGCCTTCATCCTTCCTGTCATTTCTTTCTTTTATATCCAAATAATAAATACCCGTTACCCATTCATGTCTAAGGCCTCGATCGAAGTCTGCTCGCCTGGATAAAATCCTAATTTCCTGATTAATAGATTTTCTTGATCTGTTGGTTTCAGAAAAAAAATCATACACATAAGGTGCATTCGTCACGGGATTTCCCCAATCAGCATCATAGCTAAATACGATGTCTGAATACGAATAACTAGATAAACTTTGTAACTCAAATCCTTTTGCCCTATGAAAGATTTTTAAACCATAGGCATTGGTGTCTTGCGAGTCCATACCCGGCTTATCAGAAAGCGTGTTTAAACTTCCATCGATGGTCCAAACGTCAGCTGGGTCGTTCAGGTCAGTGTTCATTATCAAGAAATTTAGATCAGTTTTATCATTTACCTCCCAATTAAATTTTACACGTCCAGTGAATTCATCTTTTCTAGACGTATCAGATCGTTGTAGATAGAGGTTCTTTCGAAAACCATCCATTTGATCTTTTCTTAAAGCAACTCTGTACTTGAAATTTTGATTTGAGTTAACAGGTCCGCCAAATGCCAGTCCAAGGCTAGTAATACCATAAGATCCAAAATTCACTTCACTATTTCCTTCAAATACATCGGTAGGATCTTTACTCTTGATATAGATAAGACCTGCCAAGGCATTAGCACCCATTCTTGATCCCTGTGGGCCCCGATATACCTCAATTTGCTCTAAATCAAAAGCAGTAGCTATACCCCCTTGTCCAGAAAAATCTATATCATCAATAATGAATCCGACCGAAGAATTAGGAGTTCCTTCGTAGCCAGATCTTTCACCAATTCCTCGAATTTGAAAATAACGAGGTCGGGAGTCACTGCCAGCAAAATTTAAATTTGGTATCAAGAAAGAAAGCTGCTCAAAATGCTTGATTGGCTGACTCTTAAGCAGTTCTTGATCAAGAATTACAACGCTACCGTCCGAATCTTTAAGCTCAGCTTGTCTCCATGTACCTTTAACAACAATCTCTTCTATCTCACCGGTCCTGGCTTCAAGACTAAGCCAAGAAACAGACAGGATTAAGAAAAAAAAAGTTAATTTAGAATTTAATAAATACGCCATCCCTCCGCCATTATTATATGGTTCAGGTTCAAAGGGTTCCTTTTAAGGTCTCAGGTCAATGACCACCCCTTGCACTTAGTTGAAATGATAATATAAATTCCCCAACTTTTGTTGAATTTTACCTTTGACAATAACCGTATAAATATCTTGGGTATTTTTGATTTTCTCAAGTGGGTTACTGTTCAAAATAACTAGATCCGCGTATTTCCCAGGATCAATCGTTCCTATTTTATTGTCCAAATTGAAAAACTTAGCCGGAGTGATTGTTGCTGACCTCAATGCCTGTAAAGGAGTTAGGCCTGCTTCAACCTGCAACTCCAGTTCTTTGTATAAACTATATCCAGGGGTGAGGAAGCCAATAGGGGTATCAGTTCCAGCTATAATTTTGACATCGTGTTCATTAAACAAGCCCACGATTTTCATGCTTCAATCTTCAAAGATTTTATTGTTTTCCAGCACACATTGTTTAGAGAGGTCAATTGAATCCGCTAGCCAATTTTCCTGAACTATCCTAGGGAGAAATTGATAAATATCACACCATTTACCATCGGCAAAAAAACTTTTTGAGCCGACGGTGTGGATGCTTATGGAGCGAACAATTCCATAAAACGCGAATTTGGACATGCGGAGATGATGTCAGCAAGCCTTTGCATTTCGACATGCTTTTCGTACCTTTGGGGATTGGGTCTTATCAGGTGATATTGCCTAAACCGCCAAAACGATGTGGCTACTGCAGCGTACACCGTAAAGATCTGTAAGGTTTCTTTTTCAATCGGCTGAAGAGTGGTTTCTTTCTGGTATCCGCTGATGAAACGGGCGGCTTTATCAAAAGAGACACCTTCACGATCGCTACACGCTCCTACAATGAGCATACCGAGATCGAAACAACGGTAATAATGGCAGGCTTCTTCAAAATCGATGATCGCAATGAGCTGATCTTCGCGGACAATTACGTTATCGAAAAACACGTCTCCATGTATGAGTGCCAACGGAAGATTCGCAGGGATGTGTTTTTCTAAATAGCTGTTCTTTTCCGATAACCATTCAATGTAAGTGTGATCAAGACTGGAATCTATCACATCGGAAAAATAGTTACGCCCATAACGGAATGATTGAGGTAGGTAAGAAGGTGCTGGAATCTTATGCAACTGGGCTATTTCTTCTCCCAACTGAAAGAGTATGTTTCCCGACAAGTTGGCCGTGACGTTTCCCTCAATGTAGTGCTTTAACATAACGGGTTTTTCATCGTACAGCACGACGTTGGAATCGCCTGGCGGTACAACAACTCGTGAAGTGCAGACATCATGTTCGGTGAGATGGACCAACAGATTCACAAGATTAGAAGCTTGCGCGAATGTCTTTTGATCGCAAAGCGTTAATACATACTTTTCCGATTTTGTTTCAATACGGTAACTGGTGTTTTCCAGCCCGCCTTCCAAGTTAGAAAAAGCAGTAACACCCTCAATTCCAAACTGGCTAGCGAGAGCTTCGATGGTGTTTCTATCCAGTCGAGCATAGATTGCCATGATGTTAGGACATGCTTGATTGATTATTGACGTGAGAAATCAATTAGGAGGATATCCCTGTACCCTTCGTTGCCATGCATGTTTAGGATAATAGGGGATACGTCGTGCCATAAGGTATGATCAAAATAATAGGAATCGAAGTATTTCAGTTGCTTCATAACTGAGGGGTGTCTTTCTGGCTCGCTTTCACTACCGTAAAAATAGTTTACACCGCCGTCTATGTTGTGACGTTTAATCAGATGTTGCACAGTATATGTTTCATCGTCGCGGTGCACACCTTCAGGTGTCGGGTTTCCCGAGACTCCGGGCATCGCGATGATGCGAATCTGGTGAACGCCGATTAACCAGTCGACTTTAACGGATGTTGTCGAAGTGAGTTGAGCAAGATCAAATAGCATGAGTTCCTGCAGGAATAGACTTTTAACAGAGTCTTTGGTAAGTGAAGCAAACCTTCTGTGCTTGCCACCATTTAGAGGGTTAATGTTGATGTCTTGATAAAACGAGGCATCGGGGATGTAATTTAATCGACCGGTGATAGTTGATAGATTGAACAGTCCATAGCGTCTAAAGCGATATCTACCCCTATCCGCCATGTAGGGATCTAACTTGAGATGATCCCAGGCACGGCTGAATTGCTTTCTGGATTTACGTAGAGAGGATGAAAAGGAGAATTTGTGAGCAGGAACAAGTGCGAAGTGATCATTTTTAATTAGACCTCCTACATTCATCTGGATTGAAATCATCTTTATTTGCACTTAATACGGGCGGCAAGTATACAGTAAAAAACCCCGTATCAGGCGCTATGTTGCGCCCGGCTGGGACTGCATGTTTATGCTATATCAAAGAGGCAAGAAAGCCTTTATTTATCTATATCTCAGAGGACTTCTTTAAAGTCTATTTTTCCTAAAAATGAGACTAACTTATATTAATATGGGTATAGGTATGGGTGGACTCCTGCAGTGGCATGT
>JBGTUV010000075.1:0-5897 GCA_041938985.1 Candidatus Nitromaritima sp.
TAGTTAAAGAGTTTTGGAGGAAGCACTTTGGAAGACCGACCACGCATCGCCATTACCATGGGCGACCCCGCCGGTGTCGGACCGGAAATAATTATTAAAATGTTTCAGGGTCAGTCTGTTTACGGCTTTTCGTGTCCTCTTGTTGTGGGAGATGCAACATTTTTAAAAGAAGTGGCCTTGAAGTCAGCATCCAACCTCTCTATCACTCCTATATCATCACCTCACGAAGCATCGTTTACACCGGGTTCCATTGATGTATTGGATTTGAAGAATATTTCAAATGGTATTAATGAGGGTAAACCTAATGCTGTGGGAGGGAAAGCTTCTGTAGAATATATTCGTACTGCCGTAAACCTAGCATTGGACCGTCAAATTGAGGCGATTGTTACTGCTCCAATCAACAAGGAAAGTATTCACCTCGCCGGGTTTACATGGCCTGGACATACTGAAATGCTAGCTGATTTTACCGACACGAAGGACGTGGCTCTCATGCTAATGGGTGATGCACTACGAGTGGTAATCGTTACAACGCACATCCCACTCAACCAAGTAGGACAACTTATCACGCATAAACAAATAACAACTACTATTAAGCTTACTCATCAATGGTTACTTGAACATGTTACAGAATCTCCAAAAATTGCTGTAACTGGCCTCAACCCACACTGTGGTGACGGTGGAATTTTTGGTAAGGAGGAACTGGAAGAAATCATTCCAGCTCTAGATGCTGCTCGAAAAGAAGGCATCAACGCTTTTGGCCCATTTTCGGCGGATGCTTTTTTCGCAAAATTTGAACCAAACAAATATGATGCCGTGATCACGATGTATCACGACCAGGGGATGATTCCTGTAAAAATGGCCAATAAGGGTACTGCGGTTAATGTAACTATTGGACTTCCTATAATCCGCACATCCGTTGACCATGGGACAGCCTTTGACATCGCCGGGAAGGGATGCGCCTCCCCTGAAAGCCTTGAGATAGCGACACAATCTGCCTCTCAACTCACGAAGCCTATGCCCAGTCACTCAAGATGAAAAAACCACGCTTAGGACAAAATTATCTAATCGATGATAACATCGCTCACAAAATTATTTGTCATGCTGGAATTTCCAATGATCAACATGTATTGGAAATTGGCCCGGGAAAAGGAATTCTTACTAATCTTTTGCTTGAAAAAGCTAAATCATTAACAGCTATTGAAATAGACTCTAGGCTTTGCTCAACATTAACGAACCGTTTCAAAGCATACGAAAACTTTAAACTTATTCAAACAGATGCCTTGAAGTATAATTACAGCGGGTTGAGAAACCAATGCCAAGTCGTTTCAAATCTACCATACTATGCCGCAACACATATTCTTAAGAGACTTATCCATTACCGGGAATACTTTACTCAAATCACAGTGATGTTACAAAAAGAGGTTGTAGACCGCCTAGTTGCAATCCCGGGTACTCGTGATTATGGATCGCTTTCGGTTTTTGTTCAGTTTTACTGCGAAGTAGAACGGCTTATAGAAGTCAGTAAAGAAGCTTTTTCACCAAAACCAAAAATTGATTCTTCGGTTATAAAACTAACTCCACTAACCACTTCAAGGGTGCAAGTTGACAACTTGAAAACATTTTTTTCTGTAGTAAACGCTTCGTTTTTACATAAGCGAAAAATGCTCAAAAATAATCTTACTGGGTGGGAAAGTTTATTTAAAAACAAAAATGGAAAAACAGAACTAGGTGGAATTAATTTGAGTCGTAGAGGAGAAACATTATCAATTGAAGATTTCGCAATTATTTCTAACCATATCAACTCATTTGATGGCTAAATCCAACTTAGAAGAGGGGCATGTTATTTTAGTCGGCGCTGGTCCGGGCGATGTTGGACTTCTAACCCTTAGAGGAAAAGATTGGTTAGCACGTGCAGACGTGGTTATATATGATCACTTGGTCAACACAAACATGCTTCGTTTTGCTAGCTCAGCAGAACTTATATATGTTGGGAAAAAAGCAGGTTATGCCTCAATCACACAGAATGAAATTAACAAACTACTGATTGATAGTGCCCTTGAAAGAAAGGTTGTTGTTCGTTTAAAAGGAGGAGATCCTTTTATTTTTGGCCGTGGAGGCGAAGAAGTACAAGCTCTTAAGGAAGCAGACATTCGTTTTACAATTGTTCCCGGAATCCCCTCCCCCGTCGGCGTTTCTGCATACGCAGGGATTCCTCTTACGCATCGCGATCACGCATCAACTATTTCAATCATTACCGGAAGCAACGAACACGGAGAAGAACATTTAAAGCTCGATTGGGAAAATATTTCTACTCGCACAGGAACATTGGTTTTTCTTATGGGTGCGCGCAAGCTACCCAGAATCGTTGAACAGCTTATTAAATTTAAAAAAAATCCAGATACTCCCGTCGCGGTTATTCAATGGGGTACCACTTCCCGTCAAAAAACTTGGGTTGGTACTCTTAACACCATAGTCGATATCGCCACGAAAGAAAAAATCCAACCTCCAACTCTTACTATCATTGGTGAGGTGGTTAATCTAAAGTCGATAACTGACTGGTATGAGACTCTTCCATTATTTGGGAAAACATTTGTTGTAACTCGAGCCGAAGAACAAGCAGAATCATTTATTCACATGCTTGAAGAACGTGGAGCTGAAGCATTTCTCTATTCATCCATTAAGACCATTCCTCCAGTGGACTGGGCCCCACTCGATCAATCTCTTGAAGAATTATCCAGTTATGATGGGCTAATTTTCACCAGCGCAAATGGGGTACATTTTTTTTCTCAGCGACTAAGGGAAAAAAACAAAGATATCCGAGAACTCAAAGGAGTTCGCGTTTATGCGATTGGTCCTAAAACAGAACAAGCCGTCCTCAAATTGAATATTCGAGTCGATACAGTTCCTGAAAACTACATAGCCGAATCGTTAATTGAGTGTATAGGTAAGGACAATATCGAAGGGAAAAAATTTCTTTTGCCACGTGCCAGTATTGCTCGCGAAGTTTTACCGAACACATTGCGTAAAATGGGAGCCAGTATTGACGTGGTTCCTGCTTACCAAACAATTCTACCTGAACAACCGGAGTCCAGCTTTCTTAAACGGCTGAATGAAGGGACTATTGATGTGATCACTTTCACATCATCCTCAACAGTAACTAATTTTCTTGATCGCCTTAATAAAGAACATCATGAAAAGCTTAACAAAATCACTGTTGCCTGCATCGGACCCATCACTCAAAAAACTGCAGAGGACCGTGGACTTAAAGTTACTATCGTTCCAAACCAATACACCGTTGCAGGTCTTTTCTCAGCCATCAAAACTCACTTTGCAAAGTAATTTATAATTTCGAAGCAATCACACACCCTGTCATTTAAATGGATAACGTTTAAAAAGATGTTCGAAGTGCGTGTGCTACTTAGTGGCAAACCTTAAGACCACCATTCCTCACATATTTATTAACTCATTGATTATATTAGCCTTATGACTTATACTTAAAACATGATTCTCGCTAAAAAAACTAATAACCATTGCGTCGCTGGCGCTCCGCTTCAGGAGACACATTCGTGAACACAACTATCATTACCATCCCAAGTCTAATTCATTTTTTAAACATGATGCAAAATCATATGAAACTGTGCGGATATAGCTCCGGAACTGTAAAAGCATATCTTGGACAAACCCAGGCCTTTATTCGGTTTAACCGCCCAGTTAATCTACAAAATATCACCGAACAGGATATCCAGAACCACTTGAACCACCTTGTCGAGAGTGGGTTCTCAAGGTCAACGATAGACCAGGCGACCAAGGCAATGGAAATTTTCTATTATGAATTATTTAGACGACAACTGAACCTTTCAGGGTTTAAACGGCCTAGAAAAGAACGTCCTGCACCCATAGTTCTTACCCCTAATGAAGTTTATCAAATCGCCTGCCACACAAAAACTATCAGGAACCGTCTAATGATTGAACTAGCATACTCCGCTGGCTTAAGAGTTTCTGAATTAGTGGAAGTAAAAGTGGAGCATCTCAACCTCGATAGACTGATGTTGCATGTGCCGGGACTTGACAGAAAGAAGCGAACCACTTTTTTTTCAAAACACCTCAAGGAGTCATTGATAAAACAGGCTGGAGCTAAAAATACTAGCCAATATTTGTTTCCAAGTGAACGGGGTAGCACACTTACAACCCGAGCTGTAGCTAAGTTTTTCAAAAAAGCTCTCATTGCATCCGGCTTAAAGAAATTAGCTACACCCCATTCTTTAAGACAGTCATTTGTCAATTTGATGCTTAATCAGGATACCGATCCCGTTGCTTTGCAAAATACTTTGGATCTAAGAGCACTCAATTCTCTCCCTTCCCCTAATTCGAAAAAAGCTGCTTAATCAATTTAGCCGCAAGCCTAACCACTCCGGCCTATTTTTTCGAATTTCTTTTCTGACTGCAACAAGTCTTGTAATTGTGACAAAAGAAATTACTAGCTTACCTTTTCGTACCTCATATTTCTTCGCTGAGGCTTGAAGCCACTGTCAGTAATTATCCGTCGAATATCTTCTTCATTAAGGCAATGAACAGTACCTGCCGCTCTCACAACATTCTCCTCTAACATGGTACTTCCCATATCGTTTGCACCGTAATACAAGGCCATTTGACCTATTTTAGGACCTTGAGTTACCCAAGATGATTGTAAATTATCAAAATTATCCAAAAATATGCGACTAATGGCCAAAGTCTTCAGGTAGTCAAGTCCGGTTATTTGAGAACTGATGCCAAGATCCAAGCTCAGCTCTGTGTGGCCTGGCTGAAAAGGCCAGGGAATGAACGCAGTAAATCCCATAGTTTTATCCTGTTGATCTCGTATACGTCGAAGGTGCTCCACCCGATCTTCGACGGTTTCCACATGCCCAAACATCATTGTCGCGGTCGTGGGTATATTCATACCATGAGCACAATCCATGACATCAAGCCATTCTCGGGTCGAACATTTATGCGGGCTTATTTTCTGACGCACGCGGTCTACTAAAATCTCAGCTCCACCACCAGGAATACTATCCAACCCAGATTTACTTAATCTACTAATAGTATCGGCTATGGTAAGTTTTGAGATTTTTGCAGTATGTACTATCTCCGGCGGAGATAATGCATGCAAATGTATATTAAACCGTTCTTTGATACGTCGAAATAAATCTTCAAAATAATCAATCTTCAGATTAATGTTATGGCCTCCCTGCAGAAGAATCTGTCTTCCCCCCAAGGCAATTGTTTCTTCTATCTTCCCAGCTATGGTTTCAAAAGGGTGAACATATGCTTCTTCATCACCCTCTTTCCTATAAAAAGCACAAAAAGCACAATCGGTAATGCAAATATTTGTGTAATTTATATTGCGATCAACAATGTAAGTTACAACCCTTTCTCTTAGTTTTTTTCTGGAAATACGTGAGGCAATATTCCCCAGCAACAGCATATCCGTCGTTTCGAATAATAGTACTGCTTCTTCAGGGGATATCCGCTCGCCATCGAGCGCTTTTTCAAGAATCTTCTCCGTCATCACAATGAATCTCTAAATGGTTATAGTCCAAGTCCTGGAAGTAGACCGAATCTCCTTCGCCACGTCGCACAGGTCCATCGCCAATATCAATATCGTTATCTATAAGTTTTTTTACCGCCAATTGAAACATCTCTTTCTCTATCTTAAAGGCAAAGTGCATATAACCTGTTTCGCTAAGTTCCTCTATGTGTGATTGCATTTCTAAATCAGGGACTTCAAACAAAGCAATCTGGGAATTTCCGGCATCTAACATGAGATGACGTAAACCTTTGGAAAATCTTTGTGAGACTTTAAACCCCAAAACATCACTATAAAACCGTTCAGCTCGATCAAGGTGACGGACATTCAA
>JBGTUV010000076.1:0-5870 GCA_041938985.1 Candidatus Nitromaritima sp.
TAGGATGGGCTGGTGGAAGAGTTTTTCTGCTTATTATTTGTTTTGGTGTGTTGATAGGGGCATTTTTAGGTTACCGCGCAGGGGATCAGGATATTCTCATTATAGCTTCGGGAACCGGTGGAGCTATTGCCGGATTTATAGGAGCACAGGTGTCACTTTTTTTAAATAAATGAGTAGGATATTTTTATTATTATTGGGTAGTTTTTTTTTGTTCTCCAAAGTTTTTTTGCAAACTTCTTCTGCTTTGGAAAAATTAGCTCCTATTGGAATGGTGCTCGTCCCTGTAGGACCTTATATCGCAGGTTCAGATAAATATAACGATGAGCGACCAAGCAGAGAAATTCATTTAGATGCTTTTTTTGTTGATAGATTTGAGGTAACTCAGAAGCAATTTAAAAAAATTATGAATATTAATCCGTCTGAATTTCGAGGAGAAAATTTACCAGTTGATCGGGTTGATTGGTACCAGGCAAGAGATTACTGTAATAAAATTGGGAAACGTTTGCCAACAGAGGCCGAATGGGAAAAGTCAGCTCGCTCAGGATCGACAGCCCAATATTACTGGGGGGATAAGCCCGACAATTCACATGCTTGGCACTGGGACAACTCTGGTCGAAAAACTCACCCTGTGGGAGAAAAGAAACCGAACAAGTTTGGTCTGTATGATATTGCTGGAAATGTTTGGGAGTGGACCGCAGATTGGTATGATCAAAACTATTACCAGACGCGCTCTTCCAGAAATCCAAAAAGCCCATTCAATGGAAAGCACAGGGTCCTTCGAGGTGGATCGTTTATGGATAAAGCAGAAGGACTACGTGTCACCCGGCGCAACTGGGATTTACCGGGAGCCCGATTTAAAAATTTTGGATTTCGTTGTGCAAAAAGTAAAAAAAGAAAAGAGAACTAATCAGCCATAGAGGTGGGCTACCTGTTTTTCGTATCCATTGTATAGCCGAGTTTTATGAACTTCACCGGTCCCTAACATTTTTTCTGTTTTTTGCAACCAGCGAGGATGATTAATGGTGGGATCGACGTTAGCTTCGAAGCTGTATTCTAGGGGTAATACTGTGTTCCAAAAGGTCAGAGGTTGGTAGTCAATTAATTCTATTTTTACGATAGACTTGATACTTTTAAACCCGTATTTCCAGGGTACTACCAATCGTATGGGTGCACCGTGTTGTTTTCTGAGGGGATGGCCATACATGCCAAGAGCCATGAAAGTCAGTTCGTTGATTGCTTCCTCTATGGTAAGCGCTTCTGTATAAGGCCAAGGACGCCAAAAAGCCAGTTGCCCTTGGGCTGTAAAAGGTTTGTAAAAGGTAGTCATGGCCACGTGCGTTGCATTAGATTTGGGTTCAACGATATCCAGCAAAGCTTTTAGGGGAAATCCCGTCCATGGCACTGCCATCGCCCAAGCTTCAACACAACGTAACCGGTACAGACGTTCCTCAATATCCATCAACTTATAGAAGTCATCAAGATCAAAAGTTCGCGGTTTGTTGACGAGTCCAGTAATTTCCAGTTTCCATGGTCGAGTAGATAGGGCTTGGGCATGAAAACTTGGATCGCTTTTAATCTCGCTGAACTCGAAAAAATTATTGAAGATTGCTGCGATTTTTTCCTCTGTTATACTCCGGTCAAGAGAATACTTTGTGTTACGTTTTACGGGGTAGATTTTTTCTTCAATTGCAGACCATTCAATAGGTGCATTGCGATTAGGAGTAGGACCAATACCGCATCCATAGAATGAAGCTGTTGCAGCCAGTGTGGCAATTGAAGTTCCCTTAATAAAATCACGTCGATTCATGTAGACCGACTCGGGTGTGGCCTCACCTTCAGCCATATTCCACGATTTAGGCAAAATAAGATTGCTCATAATAATAAACCTAGAAAATAATATTCACTACCCAACCCAATCATCAATACATTTAAGATAATCTGAAGAACCTTGTGTAATAGGGAGAGCAATTACTTCAGGAATATCGTAGCTGTGATTTTCAAGTATCCAATCTTTTAAGGCAGAAAATTTTTCTTCTTTGGTTTTGATTATGAGAAGAAGTTCGTCGTCGACGCATAATTTTCCATCCCAGTAGTAAGTAGACTGGATAGAGGGAATAGTATTTACGCAATAAGCTAGTTTTTTTTCAACTAAACCCCGGCTAATTTTTTTTGCTTCTTCTTTAGAACTTACGGTTGTAAATACAGTGATATGATTCTTCATGATAATTTTATTTCATTAAAGAATAACTTTTAGAATGAAAAAACCTAAAACTAGGAGAATCATAAAGACAATTGTAAAGATGTTAAAATATTTTTCTATAAGTATCTTGAAAGGTGGACCAAATTTATACATCAGTGCAGCCACAAGAAAAAACCGGGCAGATCTGCTTATCGCTGAAGCCAAGACAAATATAGGAAAGTTAATTTTAAACGCTCCTGCTGACAGGGTAAAAACCTTATACGGTAAAGGTGTAAAGCCAGCTGCTGCTACCGCCCAAGCATTGTACTTATCATAAAGTAATCCAATTTTATCCCATTTTTCTTGAAAATGATAAAACGCTACGATGCGGTTTCCGATTAGATCCATAAATTGATATCCAATGAGGTACCCGAACATACCTCCTAGAACCGATCCTATAGAGCAAACAAATGCAAAACGAAACCATCCAACAGGTGATGCTACAACCATCGCGATCAGCAAGATATCTGGAGGAATAGGAAAAAAAGAGGATTCCACAAATGAAATGATAAATAAAACAGGAAGAGCATAGGATGTAGTTGCCCATTGCAGGACCCAGTCGTAAAGTTTTCTAATTAATATCATTTAATTCTTTGACCTATAATTTTATAGCTACATAAGGTTGACTGGGTCGACATCCAAGATTAGTTTTACTTTAGAGTTGGAAAATTTCTTAATTTCGGGTGTTTCGTATAGACGGCGCAGGACCGAATGCAGTTTCCTATAGTCATAAGAGCGTAGAATTAGATGCCGGCGGAAGCGATTATTGATTTGGTAAAGTGAGGCACGCGCAGGCCCAAGAATTTCAATATCGTTTGTTTTATTTAGAATCCGGGCCAAAGCTTTATGGATGCTATTTGCAAATATTTCACCATCCTGTTCATGCTCACTTTCAATTTCAATCGACACTATTCGAGTGAAAGGAGGATATTTTAATTTTTCTCTTAAGGCCAGTTCTTTTTCTGAAAATCCTCTAAAATCGTGTTCTTTTACGAAATCAAAAACATAGTGCCCAGATGAGAGTGATTGAATGATTACTAGTCCCGGCACCTTGCCACGTCCTGCTCGCCCCGCAACCTGGGTTAGTAACTGAAACGAACGTTCAGCTGATCGGAAGTCAGGGATATGCAATGAAAGGTCTGCGTAGACGACACCGACTAAAGTCACGTTAGGAAAGTCATGTCCTTTCGTGATCATTTGAGTTCCAATAAGGATGTCAATTTCTCCCAGGTTCATTTTACGATGGACCGATTCGAATGATTCGCGTCCTTTCACAGTGTCCCTGTCAAGTCGAGCGATTCTTGCTTGTGGAAAAAGTTTTTTTGTTTCATCTTCAAGCTTTTGTGTGCCAAACCCACTGAATCGTATAACTGCTCCTCCACAGTCTGCGCAACATTCAGGTTTACGTGTAATAAAATTGCAGTAGTGGCATAGTAAGAAATTTTTTTTACTGTGAAAGGTGAGGGTTACACTACAATGAGGGCATTCGAAAACAAAGGAGCACTCTTTACAGAAGACATAGTTTGCTGTTCCCCTTCGATTAAGAAATAAAAATATTTGTTCTCCTCGTTTGATTCTATCGAAAATAGCTCTTTTCAAAGGGGTAGAAAAAATGGAAAAGTTTTTTTTAAAATCCATTTCCTCCTTCATGTTTATAACTTTAACAATGGGGAGTAAACGATTGTGAACCCGATTTTCAAGAGAAAGGTAGTGGTATTTACCTCTTTCTGCATTTTTAATGGACTCCAGGGAAGGGGTTGCAGACCCAAGTAGTACAACCGCACTTTGTTTCTGCGCTCTTATTATCGCACTATCTCTTGCGTGGTAACGTGGGGAGGAATCCTGCTTGTAGGATGTGTCGTGTTCTTCATCGATCACAATAATGCCCAGATTCTTAAACGGCGCAAAAATGGCCGAACGAGCTCCTATGGCAATAGAAACCTTTTGGTCTCGAATTTTTTTCCATTCATAAAAACGTTCTTTTTGCGTCAATCCGCTATGAAGAACGGCGACCTGATCACCAAACCGCTGGCGGAATCGTTCAACAGTTTGTGGAGTCAGTGAGATTTCAGGGACTGCCATTATGGCAGATTTATTTAGGTTGAGTACAAGTTGAATACTGCGAAGATAGATTTCTGTTTTACCACTTCCCGTTACTCCATGTAATAGGTAAGGCTGAAACACCGAATTTTCGATGGATCGTTTGAGCTCTCTATAGCATTTATCTTGATCTTTATTTAGTTGGAGTGGGCTTTCTGCGGTCCATTCTGGCTCCACATTCGATTGAATTGATCCCCTTTCTTTTTTTCTAGTGGATGTTTCAATAAGTTTTTTCCCAAGCAGGCTTTTAATGATTTGCGAAGAGCCAGGTATTTTATTATTTAAAACAGAAATAGTGGTTTGACCTTTGCAGATAAATTCATAAATCGCACGCTGTTTAGGACTACGCTCCAGAAGCTTTTCAATTTCTTTTTTTTTCGGTAGGTTTTCTGCCAGCCGAAAAATTTTTTCATATTCGTACCTCAGAGAGCTACGTTTGATTTCGTTTTCTACGCCTACCAGCCCATCCCGTTTTAGCTTTGCTAGAGCGCTTGGGCTATATTTTTTTTTAAGAGAACGTTCTAACTGCTTTGAAGTTAAACTTTTTTTAGAATGTAAAGTTTGAAGAATATAAGTAGCTTGGGTGGGTTGGGTATCTTCTGTGAAAGCCTTGAGTCCCTGTCCTGTTAGGTAAAGTTTGTCTAGGCTTGTATCATCGAGTCCTGCGGGTAGCGCAGCCTTAATAGCTTCACCCCAGGACGAATGATAGTAGCCAGCCATCCACCGTGTTAGAGAAAGAAGCTCTTTCGAAATAACAGGTTCTGAGTCTGGGACTTCTTCAATTGCTTTTAATGGAATATTTTTTTTATTATGATTTGATATGCTAACAACATATCCAGTGAGTCGACGGCGACCAAATGGAACCAATACCCGCATTCCCTTTTTGACCATTCCACTAAAATGTAGGGGGATTTCATAAGTGAATGCGTCCTTAATGGGTAGGTTGAAGACCACATCTGCACAGGCGAAAGCAGGTTTCTGGTCTGACGGTAATCTAGTCGAAGAAGATTTTTTGGAACTCATAGTATGACAGTTGTTGGTTTTTGAGATTG
Source organism: Candidatus Nitromaritima sp. (assembly GCA_041938985.1). GTDB lineage: Bacteria > Nitrospinota > Nitrospinia > Nitrospinales > VA-1 > Nitromaritima. The sequence continues at coordinate 5,392 of JBGTUV010000076.1, forward strand.
TACCAGAGAACAAACTTGAACCAAACTCACGTTATAGTTTTGCTGAAGAAACCGTTGACTCCTGGGCAGTTTTAAATTAGTCTTGTCCCTCTTTATAGTTGGAAATTTTTAAGTAGTTCTGGTCGTCTTAAGGTTCGCGGGGTCGCATGACAAACAGGAGTATGTTATGAAAGCAGGAGATAAGATCAAAATTGATTTTGCGGGGAAGAAAAAAGACGCTTTAGTATTCAAACTTTTTTCGAGTTCGGTTTATTTAAAAGTAGACTTTGAAAATGACAAGGGGAAGATTGTAAAGCGAAAGCTTAGTCAGATCGAAAATAAAAAATCGACCTCGAACAAGGAAAAGAAAAAATAATCCTCAGCCGGCAGAAGGTTCTTTAACCTTGTTTGCAAACAAGAGTTAGAGTAGTTTGTGCTCTTTTATTTTTTTATTGGGTAGGTAATCGTTGGGAAAGGGTGCCAATGTTTTTTATTTTTTA
>JBGTUV010000077.1:0-5842 GCA_041938985.1 Candidatus Nitromaritima sp.
TCAACTTGGTGGTGCTAAGACAAGCGATGTGAGGTCATTTCTTGTTTTTCTCAGAAATGAAGAGGGTTTGGCACCATCTTCGGTAGCAAGGTGTTTATCCTCGTTAAAATCGTTTTATAATTTTTTATATGTCGAGAGTTTAATCTCAGAGAATCCTATCGAAACAATTGCTTCCCCACGGCCTTGGCGAAAGCTACCAAATGTAATGTCTATGCAAGAGGTTGATGCGCTTATTGCCGCTCCAGATATAAATACACTTGCTGGCGTTAGAGACTTAGCTATGCTTGAATTAATGTATGCAACTGGGTTGCGTGTTTCAGAGTTGGTATCGCTGAAAATGAGTGCGGTCAATCTAGAAGTTGGATACCTTCGAACACTTGGTAAAGGGTCTAAAGAAAGGGTAGTCCCTATTGGAGATATAGCTAAAACTACTATTGAAAATTATGTCATTAATGCGCGCCCATTATTTCAAAAAAAATGTAGGACTGAGGACTTGTTTTTAACTAGACGCGGAAATTCAATGACCAGACAAGGTTTCTGGAAAATTCTAAAAAAATATTCGATCAAGGCAAAAATAGTGGGTACAGTTTCTCCGCATGCCTTGAGGCATGCCTTTGCTACTCATCTCCTGGAACGAGGAGCAGATTTGCGTTCTGTTCAAAAAATGCTGGGGCATGCGGATATTTCTAGCACGCAAATATATACTCACGTTCTAAGGGAGAGAATGCGTGAGGTTCATGAACGTTTTCATCCAAGAGCTTGATAGAATGGGGCGATAGGCTTATATTTCTCTTGACGATGCCATCAAATAAAGATAGGATCATGGTCAATCCTGCCTGATTTTCCACCATATATTGGATTTTAAAAGCTTTTGTGTTAATTCTTACTTTTACAGTGGTCTTACATCATGGTGTTTGGTATCGAGGAGATCGGTGACGAAGGTTTATGCTTTAGCTTCGTTTTGAAGAAAGATCAACTTGAGATTGATCAGGGAGGGTTGAGTGTAAAAGTTGATATTACTGTTAATGGCTCTCTAAATAGAATAGATGATGATGTTTACCTAAAGGGTACAGTAATGACTAGTGTAGTTGCTAGTTGTTCTCGTTGCCTTGATACATTATCATATCCCGTTGATAGCGATTTAAAATCTCATTTTGTACCATCGGATGATCGGTCTACATCAAAGAGAGATGTGGAGTTGCATGCGTCTGACATTGATGCGGAGGTATACGAAAATCAACAAATTGACCTCACTCAATCGATCAGAGATAGCATATTGCTCGCGGTTCCCGTTATATGCTTGTGCAAGGAAAACTGCAAAGGCATTTGTTCCCAGTGTGGAAAGAACCTAAATCAGAGACTTTGCAAGTGCGAAAATGAGTCATTTACGGATCCAAGGTTGGAAAGTTTAAAAATTTTTAAAGATAAATTTGTTAAAGGAGGATAGATGCCAGTTCCTAAGAAAAAAATGTCAAAGTCTAGGCAAGGGCAGCGTAGATCACATGACAAGCTCAAGCAACCAACCATGAGCGAATGTCCGCAATGTCATGAGATGCGTAAGCCACACCATGTATGCTCCCATTGCGGATATTACAAAGATAAAGAAGTAATGGAGGTAGAAGTTGTCTAAGTGCCATTCGTAGTGCCGCCGATCACGTCTTATTTTATCCTAAGCGCTTAAGTTTTTATTTAGGTGCTTTTTGTTTGGGGCGAGGGGTAAGATTTACATGCCAGATGTTTCCTAAGTTTATTAACTCTACGTATTGTATCTAAGGGAATCCATCTCTTGATGGAGTGAAATTCGAATATGAAGATTGTGGTTGACGCTATGGGCGGTGATCATGCTCCTGGATCTATCATTGAAGGAGCGGTGATGGCAGTAAAAGAGTGTGATGTGGAGATTGCTCTGACTGGCTTATCTGGTCTGATTGAGGCAGAGTTATCTAAATATGAGGATTGGATGGACCTTCCGATTGAGGTTGTGCACGCGGAAGATGTAGTTGAAATGCATGAAACTCCCTCCAAGGTGTTAAGGGGTAAAAAAAAATCGTCAATCAAAGTCGGGCTTGACTTAGTTAAGGCTGGTCATGCCTCTGCTTTTGTCAGCGCGGGTAATACCGGCGCTGTTCTTGCTTTTGCCACTTTTACTCTGCGCCTTCTAAAGGGAGTAGATCGCCCTGCAATTGCCATTCAGTTACCAACATTAAAAGGCTATTCTGTTTTGCTCGATGCCGGAGCAAATGTTGATTGTAAATCCAGTCAACTGTTCCAGTTTGGTATTATGGGGCATTCTTTTGCCAAGTACATTCATGGGAAAACTACTCCTGATGTGGGTTTATTGAGCATTGGTGAAGAGGACTCAAAGGGAAACGAGGTTACTCGCGAAGCCTTTCATTTGTTAAAAAATAGTCATGTTAAATTTATTGGCAACTTGGAAGGAAAAGAGGTTTATCAAGGCAATGCCGATGTCATAGTATGCGATGGTTTTACCGGAAATGTGGCTTTGAAAATTAGTGAGAGTCTTGCCGAGATGATAGGTGAAAACTTGAAGTTAATTTTTATGGCCAACTGGGTTACTAAGCTGGGCTATTATTTGATTAAACCCAATTTTGTAAAATTTAAAAAAATGGTTGACCACTCCGAGACAGGGGGGGCTCCTCTTTTAGGAGTGAATGGGGTTTGTATAATTGCCCACGGTGGTTCCTCTCCAAAAGCGATTAAAAATGCCATTCTTCGTGCTAAAGAATTAGTAGAAAAAAAGATGAATGGACACATTCGCGATGATATAGAGTCAAATCTTATGTCTGGCAAAGAGCCTTTTTGGAAGCAGATAAAAAAAATTACTTTCACGCCGGGTAAAGAAGAAAAAAATAGCGGTATTTCTCAAGACTCTGAAGAAGACAAACATCATTAACTTACTTTATGGATACTGGTAATAAAATCAGAGCCGAAATTGCAGGTACAGGTATGTTTCTTCCCGGTAAAGTTCTTACCAATGCAGACTTGGAAAAAACTCTTGATACATCTGATGAGTGGATTCGTACACGTACAGGAATTTGTGAAAGACGTATTGCTGATGAGGGAGAGTCATCATCCACTTTTGCGATTCAAGCAGGAAGGATGGCTCTTGAGTCAGCAAGAATCCAACCTAATGAACTAGATCTTATTATTGTTTGTACATCAACTCCTGATATTCTTTTCCCAGCTACAGCCTGCTTTGTTCAAAATGGGCTTGGTGCTGTGAATGCCGCTGCCTATGATATTTCTGCTGTATGTTCTGGGTTTGTCTTTGGATTGTCTATCGCAGAACAGTATATAAAGAGTGGTAGGTACCGCCACGTTTTAATCATTGGCAGTGAAACCAATTCGCGTATTGTAGATTGGTCGGATCGCTCGACTTGCATATTATTTGGCGATGGAGCTGGAGCCATAGTGTTAAAAAAAAGTGAAATGAATGAACCAGGGGGTTTGCTTTCGACTCACATTCATTCAGATGGTGGTAAATCTGACTTAATCTTTGTTCCTGGCGGTATCGGAAAAAAAACAATATCGCACGAAGCCATCGATAAAAAAGAATATTTTATTCATATGTCTGGCAATGCCACGTTTAAGGTTGCGGTCAAGCGAATGGCGGAAGTTTCTAAAGAAGCTCTGGATTTTAATGAACTTTCAGTTGAAGATATTGGTTTAGTTGTACCTCATCAGGCTAATCGACGCATCATTGATGCGGTAACCGAGAAATTAGGTATTCCTAAAGAAAAGGTTTTTGTGAACATTGAGAAATATGGAAACACATCATCGGCTTCAATTCCTATAGCTATGCATGAGGCCAGTAAAGCTGGTTTAATAAAACCAGGATCCCTTACACTTCTTGTTGTTGTCGGGGCTGGATTAACTTGGGGGGCGGCGTTGATTAGATGGTGAAAGTTGCTTTTCTTTTTCCCGGTCAAGGATCACAATTTGTAGGTATGGGTAGGGAATTTTATGAGACTTCTTTAGAGTCCAAAAAATTGTTTGATAAGGCTGGAGAAATTCTTGGATTTAATATTGCAGACCTGTGCTTTAATGGACCTGATGAGAAGTTAATGCTTACAGAAAATGCCCAGCCAGCTCTTCTTATTCACAGTATAATAGCCTTGAATATGCTGAGGGAAAATGGTATCAATGCCACAATAGCAGCTGGCCATAGTCTTGGTGAGTATTCAGCTAATGTTGCGGCAGGGTCTATTCAATTTTTGGATGCGGTTCGGTTAGTTCATCTGAGAGGGCGTTTCATGCAGGAAGCTGTTCCCGTTGGTGTTGGAGGTATGGCTGCTGTAATTGGAATATCTTTAGATAACGTTCGATTATTATGCGATAGAGTGTCAAAAGAAGACTTTCTTGTTCAACCTGCCAATATTAACAGCCATGAACAAATTGTTATTGCCGGTCACCTTAAGGCTGTTGAGGAAGTCTCTCAATTAGCAAAAGAGGGGGGAGCTAAAAAATCAGTCATGTTACCAGTTAGCGCTCCTTTTCACTGCCCTTTGATGAAACCAGCAGAAATTAATCTTAAAAAAGAACTGGAAAAAACAGAGTTTGTTGATCATCAATATCCTGTTGTATCTAACATTCAAGCTCGGCCCCTTACTACGGGTTCCTCTGCGTGTGAAGCATTGATTCGGCAGGTGTGTTCGCCTGTTAGGTGGGCTGAAACAATGCAGTATTTGATTGACCAAGAAATAGATGTTGCTATTGAGCTTGGTACGGGAAGGGTTCTGTCTGGTCTTATGCGGCGGTTTAATAAAAATATAAGATGTTTTCATGTTGGAGATCCAGACTCCTTAAAGACAACCGTTGAGGCTTGTGAAAACTTGATAAAATCACAGAATAATTAATGGAACTAAAAGATAAAATTGCACTGGTTACCGGTGGGGGGCAAGGGATAGGGCAGGTGATCGGGAATAATCTGGCAAAATCTGGGGCGCACGTTATTTTCGGGGACATTAATCTTGAAAATGCTGATAAATCTGCTGAAAGTGTTCTCGCCAATGGGGGGAATGCATCCGCTACTTTAATAAATGTAGCGGATGCAGAAAATGTTAAAGTCGCATTTGATTCAATAGCAAAGGAATTTAAGCCCGTAGATATTTTGATTAATAACGCCGGAATTACTAAGGATGGATTGTTTGTTAGGATGAAGGAAGATGACTGGGACCGTGTTCTCGCTGTAAACCTTAAAGGAAGTTTTCTTTGCGGACAACAAGCAGCAAAACATATGATGAAGCAACGTCAAGGCGCTATAGTTAATATTGCTTCTATTGTTGGTGTTATGGGAAATGCTGGGCAGGCAAACTACTCTGCCTCTAAAGCAGGTTTGATTGGTTTGACAAAAACTATGGCACGAGAACTAGCCCCCAGAAATATTACAGTTAACGCTATAGCCCCGGGATTTATTGATACAGAAATGACTCGTGTGCTTGATGAAAAAATAAGAGACAAGCTGATTGAACAGATACCTCTTTCACGTTTGGGGTTACCTGATGACATAGCTCATAGTGTGGCTTTTCTTATTTCTGGTCGTTCTAGTTATATCACTGGCCAGGTGATAAATGTTAATGGTGGAATGTTGATGTAATATTTTTTAGGAGTTTTAATTATGTCTGTTGAAGAAAAAGTAAGAGAAATTATAGTGGATCAATTAGGTGTAGATGAAAAACAGGTTACTGCTGACGCTGCATTTATCGACGACCTAGGTGCGGATTCTCTGGATACCGTTGAGCTTGTCATGGCTCTTGAAGAGGAGTTTGATGTTGAAATCCCAGATGAAGAGGCTGAGAAAATCTCAAAAGTTCAGGATGCA
>JBGTUV010000078.1:0-5831 GCA_041938985.1 Candidatus Nitromaritima sp.
AGCCAACGTTATTGCGATCCATTTAACCAACCCCTCCCGTTATTATAAAATATATATACCAAAGTTGAAAAATTGTAGATGCAATGCCAGATGTAATTTGAATTGCATCTTTTATATTTGTTCTTCTATCATATTTAATCTTATCTACAATATATATGATATCCCCACTTTCTATTTTTTTGATATCATTTTCTCCGCTAATGACAAGGTAATCCTTGAGATCGCCTACAATACCTTTCACCTCGACATGGTCTTGTTGACCTATGACAACAGGAAAATAGCCTCTTGTTACCATGGACTGGATAGTTTTATGCACCCGCATCACTAGAGGACAACTGGCGTCATAAACAGTGAAACCTGCACCTTCAAGTTTGTCTTTTGTTTTCTGTGCCGCCCCGTGAGCAGTTATCATCACTTTCTTAGTTTTTATCTTATCAATATCGTCAATATTACTTACCAGGGAAACGCCATTTTTTTTAAGCGACTCATTGATTTGTGGATTGTGGACCAATTGCCCGACAATTGTGAGGTTAGCCCCAAATTCTGGAGTCATAGCCATATTGATAGCGTCTTCGACACCAAAACATGTACCTAAAGCGTTGGCAAGTGATACCTTCATAGCTGTATTAATCCTTTAAAGTGGATGATTTTTTATTATCAAAATGACAGGTGGATTTTAGCAAAACCGATGGAGCTTGCCTAGGAAAATGAAATTTAGACTCTTTTTGGTCATTTCATGAATATATTTTTAAGAGTTTGTAGAGTGGTTTGTCGTCCAATATCGGCAATGGATTCTGTGAGAGGAATACTTTTAGGGCAAACTTCTACGCATACTTGAGCATTACCACAATCGGTGATTCCACCTTCGCCCATAACCGCGTCTAACCTTTCTTCCTTTAGCATGGATCCGGATGGGTGCAGGTTAAAAAGTCTTACTTGGCTAAAAGTAGCGGCGCCCATAAAGTTGTTAGTTAGAGAAAATTGTGGACAGGCCTCTAGGCAACATCCGCACGACATGCATTCAGATAGAGCATAACGCTGAGCTCTAACTTTATCTGACATTACAGGACCTGCACCAATGTCATGTGTCCCATCGATTTCCACCCACGCTTTAACTTTTTTCAGGCTTTCAAACATTCGGCTTCGGTCGACTTGAAGATCACGTACCACTGGAAATTTTGACATTGGTTCCAGAATCACAGGTTGCTCTAATGAATCTATTAATGCAGTGCAAGCTTGCCTCACTTTGCCATTGATCAGCATAGTGCAGGAACCACAAACTTCTTCAAGACAATTACAGTCCCAAGTGACCGGATTTACAGATTCACCCGATTGAGTAGTTGGGTTTCTCTGAATATCTTGAAGGCAAGCGATTACATTCAGACGTTCTTTGTAAGGGATTGTAAATTCCTGCCAATAGGTTTTTGCATCCGGCTTATCTCGGCGTTTTATTTTAAGTTTTACAATTTTTTTGTTCACTACATTCCCTTTCGTCAGTCATATTTTCGCGGACGCGGAGTAACTATCGAGGTGTCCACGGGTTCATAGCTGATTTCTGGTTTGTTATTTTTGTATTCAGCTATGGTCGATTTTAGCCAATTTTCATTGTTTGTTTCGAACCTTTTCATGTACTCAAGGTGACCCTCAGGAAAAGCTTTTTCCGAAACTTCTCCGTAGTTTTTCTTTTCTAGATAGTCAATGTATTCATGGGGGTCGAATTTAGAGGGTTGCTTGAGGTCAAATTCTGGCTTGTAATGCGCGCCACGAAACTCGTCTCGCATAAGTGCCCCCTTGGTAATCACTCTGGATAACTCGATCATGCAATACAACTGATTAATAAAACTCGGTGTTGGATTGGCCCAGTCTGTAGAGTCAACGCAATTCACATCCTTAAATCGAGTTTTGATATCGTCTATTTCCCTAATGGTTTTTTCTAATTTTTTATTTTCTCGAACGATCAAGACATTCCCCATCATAATATCACCCAAATCTCTGTGTAGCTGATAGGGGTTTTCACCGCCTTTCATTGCTTTGATTTCATTCAACCGGCTTTCCCAGTGATTTCTGGCGTCACCAAAAGTTGTTGAGGGGATATCGTCAACGGACTTATCTTGATTATCAATGTAGGTGAAAATTCCCCGACACATCATCAGCCCTGTATAAATGCAACTAAGTAAAGAGTTAGCACCGAGTCGATTAGCTCCATGATACTGATAGTCTGCTTCTCCACCGGCATAAAGACCTGGTATAGAGGTGGCTTGATTTCTAGGAGAACCATGTTCGATCATTCCGTTTCCATCAGCTTCATAATCAGTCCATAAACCGCCCATTGAATAATGAACAGCGGGAAAGATTTTCATAGGAACATCCTTTGGATCTTCCCCTGTGAATTTTTTGTATATATCAATGATGCCACCCAGACGATCTTCGAGATAGTCTTTAGACTTGTGGGTAAGATCCAGATAGACCATTGGTTCGCCCATGATCCCTAAGTGTTGGTTGTAGACGATATCGTGAATTTCTCGTGACGCAACATCACGTGGTACCAGATTGCCAAACAGCGGAAATTTTTCTTCCAGAAAGTAGTTGCGTTCGCTATCTGGGATCGACTTTGGAGGTCTTGCATCACCAGCTTTTCTTGGGACCCAAAGACGACCTCCTTCACCACGTGCAGATTCGCTCATCAAACGAAGTTTATCCGGTCCGGGAATAGCAGTAGGGTGGATTTGAATAAATTCTCCATTCCCATATTTGGCACCTTGAAGGTAGGCCATGGTTGCAGCAGCTCCTGTATTTACTGTAGAGTTAGTGGATCGCACATACACTTGGCCTGGTCCACCTGTGGCGAGGACCACTGCGTCCCCCGCTAGCGTGAATACCGTATTAGTTCGCAAATCTTGCAGTACGGCTCCTCTACAGACCCCTTGTGAATCAAGAACAGCTCCTAGGTACTCATGCCACTCAAGAGTTTTAACTGCGCCATCGTGCTGGAATCGACGGACCTGTTCATCCAAAGCGTAAACTAGTTGTTGACCTGTAGTTGCACCGGCGAAAGCAGTACGCGAATATAAAGTTCCACCAAAACGACGAAACTCTAAATGACCTTCACCAGTTCGATTGAACGCAACACCGATACGGTCCAATAGGTGTATTATTGCAGGTGCCTGATAGCACATGTCTCTTACCAGAGGCTGGTGAGCCAGAAAATCGCCACCTTTTATTGTGTCGTAAAAATGGTTCTCTGGAGAGTCTCCCTCATTTCTTGCATCGATCGCCGCATTAATTCCTCCTTGGGCACAGACGGAGTGGGATCGTTTTAAAGATTGGTATGAAACGATCACGACTTCAGCGTTTCGTTCACAGATTTTCATTGCCAGAGAAAGGCCTGTCAGTCCACCTCCAATTACAATAATTTTTTTCTTACGTTTCGGCATTCAATTTTATCCTGGTTGAGTGGCTTCAACTCCGACAGGGTGAAGAGAAAATTCAAGAACGGTAGCAAGACCCATTATTGTAAGAACTAAGCCAAATAATGCGAAAATATAACCTGCATTTGTTTGTGCTCGGCGGCCTATTAGAATCCCCCATGAAATACAGAATCCCCATAAGCCACTAGAAAAATGAAAGGTGGCGGCTATAATGCCAATCGCGTAGATGATGCGTCCATCCCAAGATTTAAATTCCTGGTTCATAACATGAATTAGGTATGGAGCTGCTTCGAACTGGGTGTTCCCGTATAAAACTTTTGGTACTACTGTTGTTGCTAAATGATAAATCAAAAACGCAAAAACAACTGCCCCGGAGAGTCTTTGTAAGGTGTACATCCAGTTATGTGGGTAGTTGTATCGAAATGGATTTGATTTCCCAGAAAAATATATATAAAAACCAACCAGTGAGTGGAACATAAGCGGAGCGATGATAAGTCCAGCTTCAATCCACATGAGGAACGGAAGGTTGTTAATTATATCTATACTTATTTGATAAGGCCAAACACCTACTGTGCGGAGAGAATTGATCGAGAAATGAAGAACCAGAAACGCACCTACCGGGATGATACCCGTCAATGAGTGTGTCTTGAGTATAAGATAATGTATTTGGTCTTTTGTTCGTTGGTCCATAAAACCTGTGAAAATTTATATGATTAGTTAAAAAAACTCTAAGAGCTTCTAAAGTGGGCTAGTTTAAGTATTCCTATACAAGAGCCAGTCAAAACTAAGAGACTTAAATAAAGTTGAATTATATAAAGCTATATCCTCTATCTAGAAATCCGATTCTAGAATAGGCTTTGTTTTAAAGTTAGGGTCAATCGGTTTATCATTCGAACTAATTTTAAGTGTTTTTGGGTTATCAACAAAAAAGGATACTGATCCGCATTGAGAACATACTTTAGGCTGGAGAGGGATTTTCTTTTCCACACCATGGTCTCGTCGAACTACCATAATCTGTTCCATGTCCTTCGAGGACCTAAGGCAGATATCTCCCTTAAGAATTTGTCCTCCGCAGTTGGTGCACGCGTCGAAATTTTCAGACATAGCATGACTCCCTATGGTTGGATGCGAAAATCGACATAGGTTTTATAACCTACGTATGAATTGGGTTTTATCTGGGAATTATAACATGACGTACCTTCATGCTGAGGAATTTTGTTTTTTTTTATAAAGTATAAGGCAATGGGAGGTCGATTTGAGTTCGCATAATGTATTATTTTTGGTTTGGATTTAATAGATTTGTAAAGGTTATTAGTTTTGTTGGCTATGAGGCTTCACATTAATGAATATAAAAAAAATACTGGTCTACCTAACGCATCCACATGTACAGGCATGGAATTTTTTACCAATTCATAGAAAACTTTTGGAAGACAGTGTTCCCGGTTTAAATGTTTCTATTTGTTTAAACTTAAAAGAGTTTTTGGATCGTTTGCCAGAAGCGGAGATAGTTATTGTGTGGTTTTTTAAGAATGATTGGCTTGAGAAGGCGATTAATCTTGAGCTCATTGTTACACCAGCGGCAGGAAGAGACTGGGTCAACTTAGAGACAAGTAAAATTAAGGTATCGTACGGGAGATTTCATGGTCCAATGATAGCTGAAAGTATTCTTGGGGCCGTTTTTTATTTTTTGAAGGCGTTTCATTTCTCAAAAAAAATGCAATTGCAGAAAAAATGGGCGCGCACAAAAATTTCTGAACGTTTGGGTTCTCTCAAGGGGAGCAGAGTGACCATCCTAGGGTTTGGTAATATTGGTCAATGTGTAGGAAAATTTCTAAAGCCTTACGGTTGCCTGATTACGGGAATTAAAAGAACCCTTGTCAAAGGTCCAGATTATTTTGAGGATGGTGACCGTGTGTTAACGGTTGATAAGATCTCAGAAGTCCTAGAGACAACCGATCATCTCGTTCTTGTGTTGCCTGGAGGGGTAGAAACACAAGGGCTTTTAACCTACGAGCTTCTAAGTAAACTTCCCGCCAATAGTTATGTTTATAATGTTGGTAGGGGCAATGTTTACGAGGAACAGGATTTGGTTGCAATACTTCAAGAAGATAAAATAGCGGGGGCTTACCTTGATGTTTTTGATGCTGAACCTCTTTCGGAGAAATCGCTTTTATGGCAACTGGATAATGTTCTTATCCAACCACATATTTCAGCAGCGTCTCCCCACTTATATGCAGCTCTTTGTTGAAGAATTAGCTGATAAAATTAATAATTTAAATAGCGTCTTTGAAGATTTAAAAAAAGAATCAAACTTAGAAAATATCGAAAATCAAAAAAAACAAGTTTTGACATTTATAAAGGAAAGAACTTATACAGCAAGCACAGAGATGAAAAGAAGAAACT
>JBGTUV010000079.1:0-5798 GCA_041938985.1 Candidatus Nitromaritima sp.
TTATTGATTTAAAATATTAATAAAAGTTTAAATTTAGCCTCATAGTTGATGATTTTGAGAGTATCAATTTTTTTGATATTAAAAAACCATTTATAATAGCAATAAATAAAAATTATTTTTCATAAATGATTTTGCAAGTTACTTGATCATCTCTAAAACATTGTTGCTAGCTGAGATGGGACAGAAATCCATAACAGCACAGAGAGTGATGGAAGTTGTTTCCCTATTGGCATTCGAACTTGCACAGTGCTTGTTTGCAAGAGATATGACAAATATTAGTTTTTTGAAAAAACTAGAGAACCTACTCCCATTGTTAGTTTGTTCCAATAGAAAACACAGGGCGACATCATTTGATACAGTCATCAATTTAGTATGTTATGGAAAGTACAGCACTTAACCAATCACCTATGATGGACGATACTTTTGATCCGCTAGTTTATGCTGTAAAAGGAGCATCTAGTCTTGTTGGGTTTTTGGGGTAGGAACTGAATCGGCAAAAGAACTTGGTTTGATGACTTCGAACATTGGACGAGCACTCACACAAACTGATTTTACTTCAACAAGTAGTGCTGGAATAGGTTATTTCGGAGCAATGAGTTATAATGAGAAATTCCGGAAACCTTATGGCCTTTTGGAAAAGGTTTGTTGAGTATTCCGCAAAGGAGAGTTAAACCTCTGCTGCGAAAGACTTATTTGGTGCCCTTGATGATCAGGGAAACTACATCATCTTTGGTCACCTCATCCGAGACGCAGATGTCCACCAGTTCACCATTCTTCAGAATCGCGATTCTGTCACAGAAATCGAAAACGTCGTGGATGTCATGGCTTATCAAAAAGATGCCGACATCCTGTTTCTTCAACTGATTGATCAAATCCCCGACCCTTCGGGCTTCTTCTATGCCCAGCGCAGCTGTCGGTTCGTCCATGATCAGTACCTTAGCCTTGTTGTAGATGGCCCGTCCTATCGCAATCGCCTGTCTCTGTCCACCTGAGAGAAAGTCCACGGGCACCGAGTAGGACTTGATATTGATTTTCATTTCTTGCAGTACCCTTTTGGACTCTTCCTTCATGAATTTGTTTCTCAAGAAAAAAAAACTACTTTTTTCGTTCCCTAGGAAAAAATTTGAAGCAACGTCCAAATTACCCGCCAGTGCCAGATCTTGGTAGATGGTTTCGATACCCATGTTTCGGGCATCCTTGGGATCTGATATTTCAACCTGTTTGTTTTCGATTAGAATGCTTCCAGTATCTTTGTGGAGGGCTCCCGACAAAATCTTGATTAAGGTGGATTTTCCGGCGCCATTGTGACCGACAATGCCCACCACCTCATTTTTCTGCAGGTTGATGCTAACGTCCTTGAGTGCCTTTACCCCGTTGAAGCTCTTGTAGATGTTGTTCATCTGGACGATGTACTGTGGTTGCTCCATCTTCAGACCTGTCTCACGGATTTACTGAATTTGTCGAAAGTGACAGCGAGGATCAGAATGATGCCTATGATGATCTGCTGGATGTAGGAGGAAACATTGAGTAGCACAAGACCGTTCTGTAGAACCCCGAAGAGCATGGCTCCTATGATTGTACCTAGGATGTTTCCCCTACCTCCGAACAGGCTTGTTCCGCCCACAACCACCACCGCAATGACGTTTAGTTCATAACCCATTCCGGCTACGGCTTCGGAGGAATTAAGCCTTGCAGAGAGAATGAAGGCGGCCAAACCCACAAAAAAACCGGTGATGATGTAGGTGCTGGTGATGATCAAATCGATGTTGATCCCGGACAACCTAGCGGCTTCCGGATTGCCGCCCACCGAATAGATGTATCTGCCATAAACCGTGTACTTTAGAACGATGTGGCAGAGCACGATGAAAACGAGAAATATGATCACGGGAATGGGAACCATTCCGATTTTTCCCTGACCGATCCAACGGTAGGCTTCATTAAAACCGCTGATAGGCCCGCCGTCAGAGACAAGCAAGGCGGTGCCACGGTAGGCCGAGAGCCCCCCTAAAGTCACGACAAACGCCGGGACCTTCAGTTTGGTGATGCATACACCGTTGACCGTTCCCGCCAGCAATCCAATCAGCACCGAACCCGCCAAGGCCCAGTACCAGGGATTTGCCAGCTCGGTATCCACCCCCACCGAAAACCTTTCAACCAGACCTCCCTTTGCGATCACCGCTCCGACCAGGCCGCAGAGGGCGATGAGGGAGCCCACAGACAAATCGATTCCCCGGACGATGATGACGAAGGTCATTCCAAGGGCGATCAATCCGGTGATGGAGATCTGCCGCATCACGTTAAAAATATTCAGCGGATGAAGGAACCTCGGATGCAGAGAGGAAAAGATAAGGATGAGCAGAATTAAAAAGATAAGGGGAGCGAAAATCCCCAGATAGTAAAGGAAGTTTTTTCGGTCTTTGAACATCGCGGACTTTAAAGACAAAAAGGGGAGCCGTGTTTAGGCTCCCCTTGCTGATCCTTGCGGAAACTACTTCACTTCACCGATTCTTTCGGCGTTCTTTCTGTAGTTTTCAGAAGTGATGGTGATGGGATTGAGAAAGATCACCCGGTTGTAGGGCTTCATGCTACTCCGGAGATCATTGACAAGTAGGTTCAGAGCGGTTTTACTCTGGCCTCCAGGAAACTGCTCCACGGTTGCCATCAAGGAGCCGTCCCTGACTGCGGCGATAGCTTCCGGAAGGGCATCAAAACCCAGGATCTTGACATTCAGTCCCCTAGCCTTGACGGCTTCCATGGCACCCAAGGCCATGTCGTCGTTGGCGCCATTGATGACGTCCGGAGGACTGCTCAATCCTACTAGGATGTTTTCCGTGACCGACATACCCTGATCCCTGGACCAGTTCGCGGTCTGTTCGGCGACGATTTTATATTTACTCTTTCCATCCAGGATGTTGTGCAGCCCTTTGTTGCGGTCAATAGCTGGAGAAGCGCCGGGTTGGCCCTGCAAATTGACGATGGTTGCTCCGTTGGGAAACTGTTCCATGATCAGTCTCGCCTGTGCTTCGCCCCCCTTGACGTTGTCCGCGCCGACGTGCGCGTATATCCCGGGAACTCCACCTACGTATCGGTCCACGGTAACCACTGGAATTCCGGCGTCGATCGCCTGCTGGAGAGCGGGCGCCATCGCATTCACATCAATCGGGCTGATGATGATTCCGTCCACTCCCTGGATGATGGCCGATTCCACGTCAGCTGTCTGTTTGGGGACCCGGTTTTGACCGTCGGCCGACAAGATTTTAATTCCACCAATACTCTGGGCTTCTTTATCCAGTTGCTTTTGCATGTGGACAAAGAAGGGGAATTCCATGCTCGGTAGGGAAGTCATGATCACCAAGTCTTTGGCAGAGGCGATGCTGCTGAAATAAAGGGTAGCCAACATCACCAGCGCAAATTTTGAAAAAACCTGCTTTAACAACACTTTCATATGATCTCCTTTGAGAGATTAGAAAAAAAGACGTTCTATAAATTTGATTATAGGCGCCAACCTATTCAATTGAATTACTGAATAAGTTATCACACACTATAGGAAAATCAAAAAGTTGTCAACAATAAATTTTTAACACTTATAAGTCATTATTCTCTCCGGCCAATTTTGATATTATTATTAGAATTACATCAATGGCATTCGTAGTAACAATTGTTACTGCTATTATAGCTTTTCCAATTGCTTATTATATGGCTATGTAAACCTCAAAGAAATCAAAAGCCTTTTTCTATGTTACTGTTATGGTCCCACTTTGGTCATCATATTTAGTAAGAGTGTATTCATGGAAGTTGATTTTAGCCAAAGAAGGTATATTAAATTGGCTATTAGAGCTTTTTCATCTTGATTGGCTATTATACTTTTCGTTTTTTTGCCGGAGGAGCGAGGTGTATGACAGGAAGTGTCGCAAATGAATATTTACCAAACTTTTTCAGTTATTTTGATTGACAGCAAATTTGTCCATCCAATTTGGGCCGCTGTAACCCTGAAATTTATTCTTGACAATTTTTTGATTTACCTATATGTTTTTAATAATTTATAGCAATTCCTATAATTGATTAACTTTATAAATTGAATAATTGTATAATAAAAGCATGAATAATCTAATCATTCTAAATAAAAACGATAACGTAGCCGTTACTCCTTTTGTTATTTCTCCACAAACAAAAATTGAGAGCCAAGGCATTGTCAGCGTTGATCCTATTCCATTTGGACATAAAATTTGTTTAAAGCCTATTAACAAAGGTGAGCCAGTAATTAAATATGATCAGATTATAGGATTTGCCTCAAAAAGCATAAAACCTGGAGAACATGTTCATTCTCACAATTTAGTATTTAAAGAGTTTAATAGAGAGTTTGCAATTTCTGAGAAAAATGATATCGCTACTGAAAAAAGCAATTTATTCTTTGATGGTATTCTTAGAGACAATGATGATGTCGCAACCAGAAATTATATTGGCATCATTAGTACAGTTAACTGCTCAGCAACGGTGAGCAAAATGATTGCTGAAAAAATAAAGTATAGTAATATTCTTAAGGATTACCCAAATATTGACGGTATTGTGCCTATTACTCATTCAACAGGTTGTGGCATGAATACAATTAGTGAGGGTATGCAAATTTTCCAACGAACGATCGATGGTTTTAAAAATCATCCTAATTTTTCTCATGTTTTTGTTATAGGCCTTGGCTGTGAATGCGCACAAGTAAGTTTGTTTTTTGATGCAATGAAAAAACATAACCGGATTCATTTTTTAACTATTCAAGATGAAGGTGGTACAAAAAAAATTGTCGATAAAGTTTTTGGTCAAATTCAAGATTTATTAAAAGAAGCTAATAATATTAAAAGAACTCCTCAAGCAGCTCATCACTTAACTCTAGCTTTGCAATGTGGTGGTTCAGATGGTTATTCTGGAATCTCAGCTAACCCAGCTTTAGGCGTTGCTGCAGATATGCTTGTAAAAAATGGCGGAAGTTCAATTTTGTCTGAAACCCCAGAAATTTATGGTGCAGAACATTTATTAATTAATAGAGTTAGTAGCAAAGAAGTAGCGGATAAATTAATAGAAAAAATTGAGTGGTGGAAGCATTATACAACAATCAACAATAGTACGATGGATAACAATCCAGCACCTGGAAATAAAAAAGGTGGACTAACGACTATACTTGAAAAGTCATTAGGTGCTGTTGCAAAGGGAGGAAACTCAATTCTTAAAGACGTTTTAAGTTATGCGGAACCTTTAAAGAATAAAGGTTTTAATTTTATGGATTCACCAGGTTATGATCCCGTCTCTGTAACAGGCCAAGTCGCATCAGGTGCAAATGTTATTTGCTTTACCACAGGTAGAGGTTCTTGCTTTGGCTGTAAACCTGTTCCAAGTCTAAAACTCTCTACAAATACTACAATGTATAACAAGATGAGTGAAGACATGGATGTTAATTGCGGAACAGTTATAGACGGGGAAGAAACCGTAGAACAAGTTGGTAAAAGAGTTTTTGAACTAGTTCTAAAAACTGCTTCAGGCAGTAAATCTAAAAGTGAACTCAATGGCTATGGAGATGAAGAATTTAATCCATGGCAAGTAGGCGTGGTGATGTAAATATTATCTGATTGTGGTTTAAAAACCAAAGATTAATGTAAGATGTATTTCTCCAGATGAGTATACAAGTTTAAGTAAATCCATATCGAGAACCATAAGAGTGACTGATTTCTGATAGTTTCAATAATACTAAAGATGTTTTCATATTGTTCTTTTAAAAGCTGTTTGAAGATAAAATAAAAAATGATTTAAGA
>JBGTUV010000080.1:0-5777 GCA_041938985.1 Candidatus Nitromaritima sp.
GCGCCTTGAAAAAGACGCAGGCTGCGAGGAATCCACCGGCCTTGTCGGGTTCTAAAGCTTTTTGAGATTTCGTTTCGTTATGGTCTTGCTTGTAGGCATCACTTAAAATAAGGGATGGGATAATGCCTTTTTCTGGACCTGTATTTTCTTCGATTACTCGTATAGTTTCTTGAGGAGTCTTCTCCTCCAAACAAAGAACACCTAACAGCATGATTAGTATTTCGCTAGGTCCATTTTCCGAATTCCTGAGGGCTTCTTTGTATTCTTGTGTCATTTCCCTCACCTGGCCCAAATCTCTATAGACCTCTTCCATTCGCATCATACAAGCCATTGATTTTGTATTAGCATAACCTTTTTTCCATGATTTTAACGCTCCCTTTCTATCACCCGTTTTCAGGTAAGCGTCTCCTAATAGAATATGTGCAGACAGACACTGGGCATTTTCTCGCAAAGCTCTTTTAAATTCGGTAATTGCTAATTCAAAATTATCATTGTTGAAATAACGGGCCCCACTTTTGTAGATATACTGGCCTAGCATTCTTTTTTCTTTTTCTTTTTTTTCTCTTCCTTCAATTCGAACAACTAGTTTTCGTTGCACTTCTACTGCCGATACCCAATCTTCCGACTTTAAATAAATTTCTCTCATCCGACAGAGAACACGAGGAGACCTTCGGTCAAATTCTAAAATTTTCTTAAGAACCTCCATTTCTTTTTTTGGGATTGCTTTAGCGCAATAGTCCTCAGCTAAGCCGTACAAAACATTCAAGTTTTCAGGCGCGATTTCTACTGCCCTTAAATGAAGTTTTAGAGCACGTTCAACGTTCCCTTCCTCCCTTGCTATATTTCCAAGTTGGACAAGAACGTGCACGTGGTTTGGCGATATATTTAAAATTTTTTCATAAGCGGAAACAACTTTTGAAACATATCCACATGCTAAAAAATGGTCGGCTTCTTCGAGTAGTGTCTCGCTTCGACGATTAGTTTTATTTTGGCGCTTGATGCGTCCGACTGTTTTTAAATTGCTAAAAAATTTTCTTAAAGACAGAGTTCCGTGCAAGAAACCAGCTACCAAAATACCTAGCAAAACAGAACCTAGAAATAAAATAACCATTGGAAGTTGAAGCGACCAACCCTGAGCAAAATGTATATCCACCTCATGAGGATTTAGAAAGGAAAAATAAACTGAAAGCAATGTAAAAAAAAGGAAGGTGATTATTGATTTAAATGACACTTGAATTCCGTGGTTGGTGGTTTTACAAAATTGGTTTATATACTGAGGGGAGAGTTACTTGCAAATAGACTGGCTAAAAAGAAATCCCATTATACACCTAAATTCAGGTATTTTTCTTTTCTATTATTTCAAGACAATCGACACAGTGTGATGCAAAGGGAATAACGGTTAACCTTTCTTCAGAAATTAACTCTTCGCACTCCAAGCAAATTCCATACTGTCCCTCATCTAGTTTTTCGATCGCTTCTTCCACTAATCGCAACTTTCCAAATTCTTTTTCCCCAAGCCCCATCATCAGTTGGCGATCATAGGATTTGACTGCATCATCAGCTATATCGGCAACCTGTTCAGTTAGATGGTCTTTGGGGGATTTGTATTTTTCCTGTACCTCACCAGCTATGGCAAAACGAATTTCTTCCAATTTAGTCCTAAATGAGGCAAGTTTAGTTTCATTCATAAAATTCTTTTTCTAAATTATCATCATCGATGGGGGACTTCAACGAGTGGCACATCGCCCCATAAACGTTCGAGGTCATATTGCGCACGAATATCTTTATGAAAAATATGCGCCACAACATCGATCAGATCTAAAACCACCCAATTGCCCGAGGTGTAACCTTCCCTTGAAGATAATTTGTGGGGTGATTCGTAAACTTGATCCAGAATAGAATCGGTAATCGCCTGAACTTGCATTCTTGAAGTTGCGCTGCAAATGACAAAAAAGTCTGTCAAATCTGAGCGCTCCCGCAAATCCATAACTAGAATATCAAAAGCTTTTTTTTCAGCGGCCGCTTGAACTACTAATTGTTTTAAGTCATTTAACGTATCTACCATTCACATTATGCTCATTTGGGTTTATAGCTTAGGTCAAATCTTATAAATTTGGTGCTCAATAATATATGTTTCAACTTCCGGAGGCAACAAGTTATCTACTGATTTCCCGAGCACTAATCTTTCTCTCACAACACTTGAAGAAATATCCCGCGGACTAATACCATAAACAACCAATTTTTTCCCCGTTTCACGGTGAATGAACTCCTGGGTTTTATTTTTTATCTTACCAAGCCTATATGGGGAATCTCCATTAAACAAACCAAAAATCTTACCCGTTGAAGAAAATGCCTTCAAGCCCGGGCGTGAGGCCACCAATATATGACAGTTTTTCATAATTTCCCGTGAGTCTTTCCACAAGTCTAAATCTAATAAATTGTCGTACCCCATTATGAGATACAACTCACTGCTTGAATATTTCAACCTAAAACGGTTTATCGTATCGATGGTATAAGAAACTTCTTCTCTGCGCAGCTCCGTATCCGAAATACTAAAGTGGGTATTACCCTTAAGAGCCAACCTCAGCATTGCCATACGGTGGGTGCTTGAAGCCAGAGGAATATGAGATTTATGAGGCGATTGAAAAACAGGTAGAAATAGAATCTGATCCAAACTAAACCTTTCATGAGTCTCTTGCGCTAAACCAATATGACCCATGTGCACAGGATCGAAACTACCACCCAATATTCCGATTTGATTTTTACCCTGATTCATAGCTCTTTCTCACAGCTAATTATCTGACGCTAACCTCATGTATACTACCGCTCTTTTTTAAAAGTCTTTTTAAAAACTAAACAAAACTGGTGCTTTAAAAAGATTACCGGACCTGACAAATTGATCGTCTTAATAATCCAACGTTAATCTAGCATAGTATAGTAATGATGGGCCATCTCTGAAGCGTTGACTTTTAAAAAATTTAATCTTACTCTTCTATTGGATTATATTTTAGTATCGGATTTCCCCCCTATCACTAATCACTACATGCAGTGGTGGTTTTTTTCTGGCTTAACTAAGGGCCATTCATTTAATGCCACGGGAGAATTAAGACATGCTATGGAAATTAGACCGCAAAAAAAATGTAACCGGGTTTAGTTTTTTAGAGCTGTTAATTATTTTCGTCATTATCGGCATTCTAGCAGCTATAGCTACTCCCCAGTTAGAGCATTACAAACAGCTCAGATATGATAGGGAGTCGAAGGAAAACCTAGAGAAGCTTCACCAAGCCTGTGAAAAATTTTGGGCAGATGACATTAATACACAATGTTCTATCGACATTGCCAAGGAAGCCGCTAATGGCTACATTCAGTCTTCTGATGTAGTTATGCTCATTCCACCAGGGAAGGAAACAAAAACTGACTTCCAAGCCACAGCAAAACATAGTAGTAGTAATAAAACTTACACGATCGATGAAAAAGGCAATATCCGTTAATTAATATGACGTCTAGCCTGTACATTATTTTTCCTTTCATTCCTTCCACTTAATTTCAGTAATTAATAAAAATAATTTATGTAATAGATGTCAGAATGTAACTAAAAGTGAGTAAAACAAAAAAAATGACGGAGACGATCGTCAACTCCTGGAATGATTTTGATCCACTTCGCCATGTCATTGTTGGTCGGGCAGACTTTACTTGTATTCCCCAATTTCTTAGCTAAATGTTCAAAGCAGTCCACGTTTTAATTTTTTGCACTAAACGCTCTAGTAGAATCCTTAACCTTCGTTAATAAAAACATCTATGCCCCTGTCCACTTCCCCCTGTGTCAAAACAGATATGAGGGTTCAAACTCTCAATTTACCAAGTCGTGATTACTATAAAGAGCCGAGTTATGCGATAGTCTTCATAAAGCACTATACTTAGACAGCCGATACCATGGTAAGGTAATAAAACTCCTGCTTCCGAGGCTTTCACTTTATGAAACTACAGTTAGCTAAAAACACCAAGCTATTGATTGCTGAGGATCAGGTTCTGGCCAAAAGCCACATACACTATGCGCTTGAGCAATTGGGCTTTAGGAACATGGATTATGTAGATAGGCCTTCTCATGCTTTATCTGCAATACAAGAGCATGATTACGACGCGATTATCTGTTCCTACAATTTACGCTCCGAGCAGGGTGGATATTTTTTACTAGAGCAGCTTAATGCAGCAGATACCCTTCCCCTTACAAGCGCATTCATTTTCACAAGTGCTGACACTTCAACCGAAGTCGTACACGCTATTATCGAGCTACAGCCAGATGAGTTTATAGCAAAGCCTTTTTCAGTAAATGAGCTTGATAGAAGGCTCTCACGAGTGTTGTCTAGAAAAAAGGCACTGAAAAACGTCTATGCTTTCATGGATAAAAAAGACTATGAGAAAGCATTAGCTGAAATAGAGTTTTTCTTGTTGCAGCCTGAAAATGCTGACCACTTTCCACTTGCAATGAAAATTAAAGGAGACTTGTTTCTTCTTACTCAACAATATAAAACAGCCATCGCTTTCTTTGAATCTATTATTAATGTTCAAGATTTCAACTGGGCTAAAATGGGAATAGCTAAAAGCCTTATTGCGCTCAATGAATTCGATGATGCAGAAAGAGAGATTATCCAGCTGGCAACGCGTCCAGACTCCGCATTAGAAGCCTATGACCTTCTTGCGACGCTTCAAATCAAACTTGCGGCTTTCGATGATGCATTAGAATGCACGTCATTGGCGTGCGCTATGTCTCCGCGCAACATAGAACGGTATCAACGAGCAATAAACTTAGCGCGAATAACCCATGACTACGAGAGTCAGTTCAATAGTGCTAAAAAAGTAGTGCGTTATGCGCGAGGTTCTATTCATGATAAGCCCGAGATTTATCTATGCGCAGCTCGCGCTGGCGTTGATTTCGCGATGACGTCAGAACCAGAACATGTAAACACTATCGTTAAGCAGACCAATGAGTACTTGCGTCAATTAAAAAAATCGCACCCTAGAGCAACGCTCAATGATGAATTGGCAGTAATAGACGCAAGGTTACACTATTTAAAAGACGACTCAGCTAGGGCTCAATCGCTGCTTTCAGACTTTCACGTAGATTACGACCAACACCATTCTACTGAAGCTTTGCTAGACAGAGCGAAAGCGCTGCATGAAGTGGGGATGAAAAAAGAATCACTTGCCATATTAGATGCCATCTCCACCAGAGAGGAACCGACCTCTGATGACACAAACCTAATGAGCGCTTACTTAAAGCAAGAAAAGGCAGAAAAAGAAGCAATTAAACTTAGCCCCAAAACACTCAATAATACGGCTGTAGCACAATATAAAAGGGGCGATTTAACACAGTCGTATACTACTTTTTCTCAGGCGTTTCGAGTGATGCCAAAGAATCCGTCTATTGCATTGAATTATCTGCAATCGATTATACGAGCAAGGAAATCAAATACTTCTTTGCCTCCTAATACTTTGGCTGATATTAAAAAATGCAGGGAAACGCTAGAGACAGCGGAACTATCAGCGGAACAGCAATCCCGCTATGACAACGTTAAAACTATTTTGAAGGGCGAATAACCGCGTTTAAAGCGCAATTCGCCATGCGCCTTAAGAAGGAAGCGTTAGCTTTTGTAAACCACTACGGTTTCATGGAATATTTTGTCTTTATATTCTTGTTCGTGACTAAATGTCATTCCCAATTTTTTCATAATATTGATAGATGCACTGTTTTGGGGGGTTGCAATGGCAGAAAATTT
>JBGTUV010000081.1:0-5743 GCA_041938985.1 Candidatus Nitromaritima sp.
GAACATGCGGAAAAGTATCGAATCTGAAAACCTAGCTCTCAAGGGACTAAACGAGACTCGCGACCTATTAAACCAGATAAAAAACTTTAAGGGAGAAACCAAGCAAGCAAAAAGACAAAACCCCAGAAAACTTGGTACGGGGAGCAACCCAGATTCTCGACGCGGAGGCGCCACAAGAATGCAAAAAGAACGCGTGCTACTACCAGATGAAACACAATATAAGGCTCCAAAAGAATTCCGCGAAGAAATACTAAATGCGATGAAAAAACAAACACCTAAAGATTATGAACGCATGGTCATGGAATATTACAAGGACCTAGTGAAGTGAAACATACCTTTTTGACCATAAGTGCCTGCTTGGTTGGGTTTATCTTAGCTTTTCCACCCATTACGTCAGGGGTTGAATTACCTCCAGAAGAAGTATACGCGGGACATAAACTAATAGACGACTGGAATACTGAGGCAGCAGAACATTTCACAAATACCCTGCTTAAAAAATACCCTAAATCAGGAGACGCCTATTTTCTCAAAGCACGCGTGGAGTTTTTAAAAGGAAACCATGAACTTGCCACAAAAATCCTAAAACAAGTAACTGGCAACCATAGCGAAGTCCACGAATTCAAGAATCTCGTATACGAGACATATGAGGAAACAAAATTATTTGCAACCAGCGAGTCAAAACATTTTATCTACCGATATCAAAAAGGATCAGATGAAATACTGGTACATTACGCAACCAAAGTTCTGGAAAAATCATATAAGATCCTAGGAAAAATTTTTGATTACTATCCAAAAGAAAAAGTCCTGGTTGAGTTCTACCCCAACAGAGAATCCTTTTCCAAAATTTCCCCATTAACTCTTGACGACATTGCCATCTCCGGCACCGTGGCTCTCTGTAAATACAACCGAATTATGATGATCTCGCCAGGATCTCTGGTACGCGGCTATAATTGGATGGACACCTTGAGCCACGAATACACCCACTACATACTAACTAAAAAAAGCCGAAACAACTTGCCTTTATGGATGCACGAGGGGATTGCAAAGTATTTCGAGACTCGATGGCGAAACAACTACGCATATCTAACGCCTATCATGGAAACAATGCTTGCAGGAGGACTGCAAAAAAACTATCTAATATCATTAGACGACATGATGCCTTCGTTGGCAAAGCTAAAAACAGCCGAAGACGTCCAACTCGCGTATGCTGAAGTTTCTACAATGATTGAATATCTTACCCAAATCCATGGAGATGAAGTGATTTCAACTCTTCTCGAAAAATTGGCTAAAGAAGAATCTTTTGACTTGGCAATGTCTGACACGATAGGAATAAACTTGGATATCTTTCAGAGAAAATGGAAGAACTTCGTAAAACAAAAAAAACTCAAAACTATCCCAGGGCTCAAACCTCCAGGGGTCCATTTCAAAGCAGACCGTTTATCTGGTGAACCAAACAAAGAATATCGTGAGATTGATGATCGAAAGAGCCGAGACCTGACATTTTTAGGCGATATTTTACAATCAAGAAATTTCTACAAAGCAGCTCTTATCGAATATCAGCGCGCCATCGACCAATCAAAAGTATTCTCCCCTATACTCCATAATAAGTTAGCCAAGGCTCACCTCATCACCAAGGAATACAACAAGGCCGAAGTTATCCTAAATAGGAGCTTAAATTACTATCCTATGTTTCAGTCAACTCTAGCAACTATGGGCGAATTATATTTTGATACAGGCGACACAAAAAGATCTCGTGATTTCTATGAACGGGCTATTCAGATTAACCCATTCAATCCTTTTGTACATATGCGGCTAATGACGATCTACCAAAAACTCGAGTGGAAAAAAGAAAAAGAATTGCAAACAAAGCTTTTCGGATATATAGATCATTAACCATACCTTCTACCAGAGATTAGAATGACTGAAAACTTAGAGCTAGCAAAAGAGCTAGTCGACTCAAAAAGTCGCATAGTAAATGAAATTCGCAAAGTAATCATAGGGCAAGACGAAGTGCTAGAAGACTTACTAGTAGCACTTTTTTGTAAAGGACATTGCCTTTTTGTCGGCGTCCCCGGTTTGGCAAAAACCCTACTCGTAAAAACTCTAGCAAGAGTACTTAACCTTAGTTTTAGTAGAATTCAATTTACTCCTGATTTGATGCCCTCCGATATTACTGGAACGGATATACTTTACGAAGATCAAACAACCAATAAAAGAGAATTTCGCTTTATCAAAGGTCCGATTTTTTCAAATATTGTTTTAGCAGATGAAATAAACCGAACCCCACCAAAGACACAAGCCGCACTACTCCAGGCGATGCAGGAACAACAGGTAACAGTTGGCGGGAACACCTACGAACTTGATCAGCCTTTCCTAGTTTTTGCGACACAAAACCCAATTGAACACGAAGGTACTTACCCCTTACCTGAGGCGCAACTTGACCGTTTCATGTTCATCATAAACGTCGCCTACCCTACCCTGAAGCAGGAAGTGGAAATCGCGACGACCACTACTTCTGGAGTACGCCCGGAAATGGATATGGTGTTAAATGCGAAACAGGTTCAGGAATTCCAACACCTGGTACCTAGTGTTCCCGTTTCAAAACATATCGCAGAATACGCGGTAAGACTGGCGCAAAGTTCACGCCCAAATAAAAATGGGACCACCCCGGATTTTATAAACGAGTGGGTTGACTGGGGAGCCGGGCCACGCGCGTCTCAATATCTCCTAATGGGAGCAAAGGCACGAGCCCTGATGGACAACCGGGTCGCTGCCACTATCGAAGATGTTAAACGTGTAAGTCGTCAAGTGCTGGAGCATAGGATCATACTCAACTTCAAGGCCGAAGCCGAAAATATCACCACCAATGATATTATCGAAAAACTTTTGAACTCCATAAAACCATGAGCTAGGGAGGACTTATTAGGCTGGCTCTTTTCCACTCTACTTTCAAGTCTTTAGCTACCCCTGAGCGGGTAGAATATTTTACGTAGCCATGTGATTCTCCATAGAGAAACAAATCACGGGTGATTTCTACATCCTGTTTGCAATACTCAATGATCTTATCTATCTTCCCTTCTTTGTACCATTGTAACGAGACCAAACCATCAGCGCTTTTTTCAGCATTCAGTGTATTTTCTGCCAAGTGATTCAGACTGAGTCGATGGCCAAGTTTTTTATTCACGTCAATAAGCATGTCGAAAGTGGTAATTTCATCAAGATCAAAATCAGCATATGGTTGTAGCACTCCATAATCGAATTTCTTGACATTGAACCCCACAACGAGGTCAGCTGTCCGAAGCTTTGTTACCAGTTGTGAGGCAGCGCCTTCTAGATAGCTGAAATATTCTTGTTCACAACTGTCCCAAACCACGCCGACTGCCAGTTTCATCTCATGAATATTTCCCCATCCGCCAACATCATCGGCGCTTTTTTGAGTCTCCAAGTCGAAATAGAGAATGCGGTGCTCATTTGAAGCTTTTGGAACAATTTCAGAGTTTAATTTATCTTTTTCAGGTTCTGCAAATAGATCTAATTGCTCTGACATAGCACTCGAACTCCGAATATTGAGACCACTCCCCTTAGACCACCATTTGGACCGAATTTGACAACTCTAGCACTCCCCAGCACCAAATCAAGGAAAACAACTCAACATTAGATAAAACATGTATTTATCGATAGTTACTTTAAATTCTTTATGACCATGATTAAATAGTTACAAACAATAGCTTAAACCCTTTAAATCCATTAAAGGTATGAATTTTATAAGCCGATAAAATTATGAAGAGATTTGTGAAATTATTCCCGTCCTAGAGATCTAATTCATCTAATGGCACAAAACGCAGTATTTGGCATTAATTCTAACTTAGATACCCAAGACATCATCAACAAGATGGTTTCTCTGGAAGCTCGATCAATGGATCTGGTCGAAGCCAAAAAACAAATCGAGCAGCAAAAATTAGCCAGTTTTCAGGAATTAAAAAATAGGCTGCAAACATTCAAAGGCGTTGTGACCACACTAAATACCCAAAGTCGCTTCATAGTCAATAAAAGCGTTTTTTCAAATAATAGTTTTTCAGATAGTAATAAGGTTGTAGATATTACTACCACTAGTTCAGCGTCATCTGGAACCTATTCTCTCATCGTTAATAACCTCGCCACAGAAAGTAAACTCATAACAAGTGGGCATGCAGAAACTACAACATCAATTGCATCTGGAACCGTAACAATCGTTATTGGATCATCTGCTTCCTCAACAGTAACTATTGATAGTACTAACAACACGCTTGATGGGTTAAGGCTAGCTATTAATAACCTAGGACTCGACGTCAAGGCGTCCTTTCTTAATGACGGTGACGCCACCAATCCTTATCGCCTACTTATTTCAGGCACCCAAACAGGCAGCAGCGGTACTGTAACAATGAGCCATGCTACAACTCAAACGCCTTTTTCGGGCGGCTCGGCCGGGGTTTCTTTTGAAACGACGCAAACTGCAAGGGATGCGAGCTTGTTGCTAGACGGTGTTTCGATTACCAAATCATCCAACACAGTTACAGACGTTATTAGTGGTGCAGCACTTAAACTACAATCAGCAGGTTCAGGAACCATTTCTCTTTCCACTGACACAGAAGCCATAACAACCAAAGTCTCGGACTTTGTTGATGAATATAACGATATATCATTATTTTTAAGGGAACAATTAGCGTTAGACTCAGAAACTGAAGAAACCGGCGTATTATTTGGTAATTTTGCAGTTCAAAATCTGCAGCAAATTTTTCGAAGTTCGATAAGCAGTAAAGTAACGGGGATTAGCGGCGACTATACTTATCTGTCACAAATCGGTATCACCACTCAATCAGATGGGACGATCATTCTTGACACCGATGATTTTTCTGATGCATTGGTAGGCGACATAGAAAATGTAAGCCAGCTTTTTTCAAGCAATGGCAGCGTGACAAACTCATCCGTAGCTTATGTAGGATTTACCAGCGATACGGAGCCCGGATACTACGATTTACAGGTATCTAACGGAGTCCCTCAACTAAGCAACTCAGGGGCAAGTACTTTTGTGAACGCTTCAGGATCTGGAAATTTTTGGGCAGGTTCCTCGGGAGACTCAACTGGCCTTAATTTTCGCATCAGTGGTTTAACCAATGGAAGTTATGGGCAAATCTGGCTATCAATCGGAGTAGCAGAAATTCTTAATCGCCAGTTGCAGAACATGGTTGATACGTCCTTAAACGGACCATTGGTCACAGAGCTCGACACCATCACAGAGACAGTCGACGATTACAACATAACACTCCTAGATCAGGCAGAACGTCTACTTGAATACGAGGAAAGCCTTAAAGCAAGATTCACAAACTTGGAAATTGTACTGGGAAGACTTAACGCACAAAAGGATACTTTTAACAGTGCTCTGGCAGGAATTCAAAACATTTTCTCTAAGAGAAAATAATAACTACCTTTTTTACTCTTAAGGACGTCTAAATATGGTTCCACGTAGGTTTCACAACCAATACCGTCATAACGAAGTAGCAACTTCTAGTCAAGGGAAGCTAATCATAATGATGTACGAAGGGGCTCTGAAGTTTGTCACTTTGGCTATAGAGGGAATTGACGCTAAAGACCTGTCGAAAAAAGGAACATACATTAATAAAACTCACGATATTATAAATGAATTGTCCTGTGCTCTTGACATGAAAAAAGGTGGCGATGTGGCTCATAAGCTGGAGTCACTTTA
>JBGTUV010000082.1:0-5636 GCA_041938985.1 Candidatus Nitromaritima sp.
ACAACCTCTCTCGGTGCTGAAAGCCCCCTGGAAACGAGCACTGGCGGGAATCGTGGTGGAGTCCGCGGCGAGACTCGACGGCATCTCGGGTGGCGATGAAGAGGAGGAAGAATGACCTTCTCTGACCACCTGCCGATTGCAGTTGATTTGCCGCTGCCAGCGGCGTGTCTCGCGGCGATTCAACCAAGCGTTTAACAAGAAGCTCGCAGAACGCTTGTCGGGCGCTGCATTGTCTGCGTATATGCGCTATTGTCTGGGGCGCTGACCCCCCCTTAGTCGTTTTACGCGAGACACTTCCATGTCGGACACAACACAACTACCTGCGTTTATTGGTGCGCTGGACCGCGCTTCGGAGTGGTTCGGGCGTACCCTTGCGTGGCTGATCATCATTATGATGCTGATTCAGTTCGCGATTGTACTGCTTCGTTATATGTTCAGTGTGAATAGCATTTTTATGCAAGAGCTGGTGATGTACATACACGCCAGCGTCTTCATGCTCGCTGGCATCCTTGTGATGTATTTCCATAACCCGGTCCCAGCATGGACTGGTAACCTGACCGGCAATTCGTTCGACCTCGTGTTGATGAATGAACAGGTGGCAGAGTCCTCGTTCATCACCGGAGGAATGCAATCTCTCGTCTTCTTGCTATTGCTGATTGGATTTGCAACCAAGATGCCCAGCGTACCTGTTCACACTTGGTTGCCTGACGCGATGGAAGGACCGACCCCGGTGTCGGCCCTGATCCATGCGGCCACCATGGTGACTGCCGGGGTCTACTTAGTGGCGCGTTGTCATGTGCTTTATGAACTTGCACCTTTTACCATGTACTTGATCGCTACAGTGGGAGTGGTTACGGCAATCTTCGCAGGATCTATGGCTATGGTTCAATATGATATTAAGCGGGTTATTGCCTATTCAACCATGAGTCAGTTAGGATTCATGTTTCTGGCAGTGGGTGTAGGGATGTACAGCATCGCGATGTTTCATTTAATGACCCACGCTTTTTTCAAGGCACTACTTTTTTTGAGTGCTGGCAGTGTTATTCACGGATTGAATGACGAACAGGATATTCGAAAGATGGGAGGGCTTCGCCATGCGATGCCGATTACTCATGTGACATTTTTAATAGGGTCGTTGGCGCTAGCGGGGTTTCCTCTAACCAGTGGGTTTTTCAGCAAAGAGGCGATTATTATTAATTCGTATCATGCAGATATGGGCAATATTATTTTTTGGGCTGTGGCCGTGCTGGGGGCGGTCATGACCGGTTTTTATATTTTTAGAGTTTATTTTTATGCCTTTAGTGGTCAACCCCGAACTGATGTGCATGCACATGAAAGCCCTTTGATAATGATTGCTCCTCTGGGTCTTTTGGCCTTCTTATCGTTGACTGCTGGGTTTGGTGGCGGAATGATTGATGACTTTCTTGCGATTTATTTTGGGACTCATATGCCCCACCCTGACGATGTATTGCTTGAAACTATTGGATTGTCAGCTGGCCTGATAGGTATCGTTGGGGCCGTTGTTTTTTATATGACTGGGAAAGATAGGCTGGAGTTCGTCAAGCAGATACTAGCCCCACTTTATGATCTTTTGTTTAACAAGTACTATGTCGATGAAATTTACGATTTTTTGATTGTTAAACCAACTCGTGCGACCGGCGCATTTCTTGAAAAAAGAGCTGAAAAGCTCGGTATTGATTTTGCGGTCGATCAAGTAGGTTTTCAGACTAGAGAAGTAAGTCGACTGATAAGCTTTTGGCAGTCAGGTAGCGTTCGATTATATGCCTTCAACATGATTGTTGGAGTCGTGACTATTCTTATGTTTGTTGTATTTCTATAACTCGGTACAAGAGTAAATAGTATGTTGACACTCATTGTTTTTACTCCACTGATAGCAGCGCTGGCTCTCCTGTTTGTGAACAAGGACGACGCTGGAACTGTCCGTAATATTTCTGTCGGGGCGGCTGGGTTTACTTTTCTGGTATCGCTTGTCTTGGTTTCAAGGTTTGACTCCTCTTTGCAGGCTATGCAGTTTACTGAAACTCTTGCCTGGGTTCCTATGTTTCATATTAACTATCAGGTAGGTGTGGATGGGATTAGTTTGTGGTTGGTTGTTTTAACGGCATTTATTTCTTTGATTGCTGTTTGTTTTTCACTGGATAGACAGGTGGGTTTTCGTAATTTTATGGCGCTTCTATTAGCCCTTGAGGCGGGAACTCTTGGCGTTTTTGTAGCCTTAGATTTGATTTTATTTTATGTGTTTTGGGAGTTAATGCTTGTTCCTACTTATTTTTTAATCGGAATATGGGGAGAGGGTCGCCGCGTTTATGCTACGACAAAGTTTGTGTTGTATACGCTTGTTGGAAGCTTATTGATGCTGCTTGCAATAATCTGGTTGAGCCTTATTCATTTTGAAGTGACTCACGAGTTTAGTTTTGATATTCAGACTCTCGTTCATATGAAAATTGATCCTGCTGATCAGGTTTGGTTATTTTTGTTCTTTTTGTCTGCATTTGCTATCAAAATTCCTATATTCCCATTACACAGCTGGTTGCCGCATGCTTATATATCAAGCCCAATTCCAGTACTTTTGATATTAACCGGAGCCATGTCCAAGGCGGGAGCCTATGGTATCATCAGGTTTTGTCTTCCTCTTTTCCCCGATGCTATCGATAAATTTGGTTTGGTCATTGCATTTGGAGCAGCAACAGGAATCGTCTATGGTGCGTGGATTGCAATCGCGCAACGTGACCTAAAAGCTCTTGTAGCTTATTCTAGTATTAGTCACCTTGGGTTTATTGCCTTAGGTATTTTTGCCCTCAATGGAGAGGGAATAGGAGGAAGTGTCTTGCAGATGGTTAATCATGGAATCATTGCTTCAGCTCTCTTTATTATTGTAGGTATTCTTGAGAAAAAGATGGGAACTCGGAACTTGAACGATTTTCGCGGACTGGGTAAGGCGATGCCATTATTATATGGTATGTTTATGCTTGTAACACTTGCCGCGCTTGGACTTCCGGGGTTAAATGGATTTGTTGGTGAGTTTTTGATTCTCATGGGGGTTTGGACGTCTCTGGTACTAGCAGACCTTTCCGCTATTTATGTGTTGATGGGTGGGCTATCGATAGTTTTCGCTGCTATTTATATGCTTTATATGTTCCAAGGTGCGATGCAGGAAAAAAATGATCATATCCCCGAGGGTCTTACTGATATAAATTTTAGAGAGTTTGGTCTTCTCCTACCAGCATGCGTTCTAGTGGTTTTAATTGGGCTTTACCCTAAGCCTTTTATTGATAGAGTTAGCCCATCGGTTGAGTCTATTTTGACACTAGAAAAAACTATTAATCTCCATGCAGGTGAAGATAAGGGCGGTCACCACTAGATAGTATTAAACTTTCCGTAGCACTTCTATTTTTTAATACAACATGAAACTTGGCGATCGAGTCGTTGATGGTATTTTTTTAGAACGGCCAAATCGATATTTAGCACGCGTGGAGGTAGATGGGCAAGAAATTAAAGCCCATGTTCCTGATCCAGGCAGGCTTCCTGGTCTCATGATTCCTGGTCGTAGGGTTCGGCTCACTTACAATCCTGGTCCCAAACGGAAAACTGACTACAGTCTGGTTTTAGTTCGTCATGGAGACATATGGGTTTCGGTATACCCAGCATTTGCAAACAAGGTTGTAGAGAATGAATTGGCTAAAGGAAGCCTAAGTTGTTTGAATGGTTTTGAAAGTTTTAATAGAGAGGTTAAGTGTGGAGAAAGTCGATTTGATTTTCAATTGGATTTTTTAGATGTCAAAGCTTTTGTGGAAGTAAAATCGGTAAGTTTGGTAGAAGGAGGTGTGGGAAAGTTTCCCGATGCCCCAACTCAACGAGGTGTCAAACACCTCAAAGAACTTATAGCTCTTAGAAGGAAAGGTTATCGAGCGGCAGTTCTATTTGTTTCGCAAAGATCAGACGCCCGGTCCATTATCTCAAACGATCAAATAGATCCGCTATTTGGTGAATGGCTGCGTAAAGCTCATCTGGCTAGCGTCGAGTTATACGCGTATAATTGCAGCGTAACGAAAAATACGGTCTCTATTAAAAATCAGATCCCCGTGAATATTTAAAAGAGATTTTAGCGAGATAGGTGTTTTAATAAATAGATTTATTTATGATGTTTATAGAGGGCGGTTTTGAAAAAAAAAATAATTCCTCGCCGAAACACACGAAAGCCCATAAAAAACTCAAGGACATCTAGTCAAAGGAAGCAAACTTTATGGGATCAGGCTTCACGTTGGTATGATTCTCTAGTTGGTATGAGTGGTTCTGATTACCATCAGACCATAGTGATGCCAGGTGTTTTAAAATTACTTGAGTTAAAGGCTGGGAGACGTGTTCTTGATTTAGCATGTGGGCAAGGGGTCTTCTCTCGCTTTCTTTTGGAAAAAAAAATTAAGCCAGAAGGACTAGATTCATCCGAAGAACTTTTACGAATGGCTCGTTCTCATTCTGTAAAACCTATTACATATCATTTAGGCAATGCGGGTGATGGAAAACTTCTTGATGGTCAAGAATTTGATGGTATTGCTTGTCTTCTTGCAGTGCAAAATATGGAAAAAGTAGAACCTGTATTTCAAAATGTAGCAAGATGGCTCAAGCCAAAAGGAAAATTTGTAATGGTCTTAACCCACCCTTGTTTTCGGATTCCTCGCCAAACTCATTGGGGTTGGGACGATGAGAAAAAGATAGAATACAGGCGAGTAGATCGTTACGCCAATGAAATGAAAATTCCTATACTGACTCCTCCATTTATTGATAAGGTTAATTTTACTATGACCTATCATCGACCGTTGCAAAATTATTTTTCAGCATTACTTAAAGCGGGTCTTTGCGTAGACTCTCTGGAAGAATGGATGTCGAATAAAGAGAGTGCACCCGGTAAGCGTTCGCGCGGAGAAAATCGAGCTCGAAAAGAAGTACCATTGTTTATGGCAATTCGGGCTGTGCGAATTAGTTAATGTTACTCAATACTAAAGATAAGTAAATAGATGCCCAGCTATACTTACGAACTACCAGAACAAAGTATTCTTCTCTCTAATATAAGGCAAAACCTATTAAAGGTTGGACCAGAGTGGGATGAGATGGCGGCATTTATGCGAGAGGGGCATGTTGAGTATGCTCCTATCAAAAATAATCCAATGCGCTCAGGATATAAGTTTGTATATCAAGAGGCTAAACTTAACCTTACGCTTTATTTCCCAGAGAAAATATTTAACCGCATGTTAGAGATTCTTAACCCTGAGAAAATACAAATTTTAAAGGCTGTTGTTGAGTCATCAATTCCAAAGCGATCGGGTTATTTAATTAATGAATTTAAGATCCGTGGAATTATGGAAGAAGAGGTTTGATTTTTTATTAAAACGGTTTGTCTTCCAATATGGCTTTGCGGATAGCCTGCATTCGTTTTTGGTAAAAATTAATATTGTGAAGGGTGTTGAGTCTCATTACAAAAATTTCATCAGCGATGAATAAATGTCTCAAGTAGGCGCGTGAATAATTTTCACAGGTGTAGCAATCGCATTCAGCATCGATAGGACCAGTATCAGTCTTATTGGCGGCATTCCTGAGTTTTACAACCCCATTGTGTG
>JBGTUV010000083.1:0-5515 GCA_041938985.1 Candidatus Nitromaritima sp.
ACCTAATGAGGTTTGGGAATTAATATTTCTTTTCGATCTGTCCGATTAAGGGTGGGTTGATACCCAAATTTTGCAAATAATAAAACTTAATTTTAAATAGATTAAAGTGGTGGGACGGGACGGAATCGAACCGCCGACACGAGGATTTTCAGTCCTCTGCTCTACCGACTGAGCTACCGTCCCAGGTATTTCAAAAAATAGTTTCGGAAGCGAATGTGGATAAGTATCATAATCACTAAATAGAGTCAACGAATATCCCGTTTGCTTTAGTCGTGTAGTCAGGAGACTGGCAACAAAACCAGCCGTTATATTTTTATTTTGGTATAATTTGCTCGGTACTAAAGTGAGAGTGAGTTAAGAAGTATTGTTACTTCAATCTAAGGAATGGAATCCGCCCATGCTAGTTCTTACGAGAAAAGTTGGTGAAAGCATTCAAATTAATGATGATGTGAAAATTACCGTTATAGAAGTAAAGGGCAAGAATATTCGATTAGGAATAGATGCTCCCAAAACTACCAAGGTTTACCGCGAAGAGGTATTCCTTAAAATTCAAGAGGAAAATAAAATAGCCTCCTCTACTCCTGCTGGGTTTGATCCAGGAAAAATCACCGACTTTATTTCTGATAATTTAAAAAAATGAAATACGAAACTGCCCGCTTTGGTTCACTCGAAATACAAGATCAAGATATTCTAGTCTTTCCCGATGCTTTGTATGGATTTGACCAGGAAAAAGAGTTTGCCCTGCTTCCCCTTGACCCTAATATTGAAAGTCCCATGGAGTGGTTGCAGTCACTGAGAACTCGAGAATTGGCTTTTATTGTGACGGACCCATTTTTATTTGTACCTGAATATAAAATGGTTTTAAGTGACAGCGAGCAGACTCAACTTGAAATTGAGTCAATGGAATCGGTCGTAGTTCGAGTCATCGTCACTATACCTAAGGTACATACTGAAATGACGGCCAATCTGGTTGCACCCCTAGTCATTAATCAGGGAAAAGGCTTAGCTAAACAAGTTGTCCTCACAAGTGCTGAATATGATACCAAGCACTCCTTGATGTCCAAAAAAAATAAAGAAATATCCTGA
Source organism: Candidatus Nitromaritima sp. (assembly GCA_041938985.1). GTDB lineage: Bacteria > Nitrospinota > Nitrospinia > Nitrospinales > VA-1 > Nitromaritima. Next base: position 1,087 of record JBGTUV010000083.1, read on the forward strand.
GCAGGTTCTAACTTTTTCAAATATTCCATATAGTTAAATCCTGTTCAATACGTTTTACCGGTGGTATTTTTTTTAAACCGTTTGAGAGGTGAGTTGTATCTAAATGGTTGGCAGTATCCTTGTAGTTTTCCTTACCGCCTATCTGTTATTACTCAGGTAGGCGGTTTTTATATGCAAATAAAAAAAGGAGGTGATTGGGTTATGGCATTTAATGAGGAACTGGATATGCTTTTAAAAGATTTGACGGAGGAAGCCAATAACTTTAAAGAAGCTGAGAACCCAGGGGAAGAGAAGGAAGCGCTCAAAGATATGCTCGATATTTTCATGCGGGGAACCCAAAGCGTTCGAGAACACATTGATAGGTATAATGAGCGCCGTTGGAATAGATAACTCAAGCGTTAATCAAGTAAAAAGGCTCATAAAGTTTCTAGTTTCCGCAAAGTGGAAGTTTCTTCTTGTTAGGGTGGTCGCTATTTTTTAGGGCACGGCAAGAATTCATGTGAGATTCCCATAACTTTGCGGCTGATTCGTCGTCTATATTATTTTTCACGAAATCAATATTTTTAAGGCTGACAAGTGTCTTAGATTGAAGTATAGCTTCGAGGCCTTTGAGGGTGATCTGATTATTGAATAGGTCGAGTTTTTTTAGGTTGGATAGATAAGGTGAAGTGGCAATGGCTATAGCTCCTTTGTCACCAATTTTATTGGCGCTTAAATCTAGTGAAGTTAAATGAAATAAATTACTTGAATCAACGAGTAGTACTATCCCTTCATCCCCAAGATTATTTTTCATAAGATTGAGCTCTTTCAGGTTATTGAAATTTGCTCCACGTGCTAACATTTTTATTCCTGCAGGTGAAATTCCATTATCCCATAGAGAGAGAAGCTCTAAGTGCTTGAAGGTACTTGATTGGGTGATGATACGAACACCTTCATCACCTAGCTTATTACTTTTTAAGGCCATGCTGACAACGTTTTTAAGTGCGGGTGTCTCAGCCATGATAGAGATTCCCGTAACTCCTATTTGCGACCCGTTAAGGTTAATACCTTTGCCATCAGGGCTCATTCGTTCCTTGATATGAGTTGGAATGTCTGCTGGTGGTCCCTTGGGGCGCCCGTAACCATGATGCCCTTTTCCTCCTCCGCTTTTGCCTTCGTGGTTTTTTTGATGTTTGCTTGGCTCATATCCTTTTGGCCCGTATCCGAAAGCCGACTGCGTGAAGAATATGATTACTGCAATTGGAATTAGAATTTTTAAAAATTGTTTCATGGTACTGTGCTCCTTGTTAGATCATTCCAGCTTTGCGTGCATATTCAAAAATATTTCCGGCTTTCACAATCTCAGCAACCTCACCAAGAGGCTGGAGTTTGAAAGTTTGATTGGAGGAGTTGTTGGTCAGAGTGCCAGTTTCTACATTGATCGTTAAATTGTCCCCGGTACGAATGTTATTAACAAGTTTACCTGAAGATTCAAAGGGGATAAAAAACCCACCATCTACAGAATTGCGATAAAAAATACGTGCGTAAGACGTAGCGATGATAGCTTGAATACCGGCTATTTTAAGACAGGCTGGTGCATGTTCTCGCGAAGAGCCACAACCAAAATTTTTTCCACCGATGATAATAGTGTATTCTGATTCAAATTTTCCTTCCTCCACGAATAGTTTGTTTCCTTCGGGCAGTCCAGCATCATCTTTAGGTACACCTGACAAAGCAAACTTTCCGTAGTTTTTTTTCTCTTCGGGATCGCTTAAGCTATATACTAGGTGCTCGGCAGGTATGATTTGATCGGTATCTATATTATCGCCTAGCACATAGGCCCTTCCTGCAATAACTTGTTCCATATTTTTAACTTATCTTGAGTTGTTTTTAGTTTAGCATCTCACGTGGATCCGTAATACGCCCTGTCAAAGCAGATGCGGCCGCTGTGTAGGGTGAAGCGAGGTAGACTTCTGATTGCTTAGACCCCATTCTACCAGGAAAGTTTCGGTTTGTTGTGGAGACTACAACCTCTGTTCCATGAGTTCTCCCAAACGTGTCTTTAGGGCCACCTAGGCATGCAGCACAAGATGCATCGCCAATCTCGCACCCGGCCTCCTTAAAAATATTTAACAAGGTTTTGCCATCCAACATTTTACTTTCTAGATCTTTATATACTTCTGTCGTTGCTGGAACAATAAATGTGTTAACCGCGACTTTTTTTCCGTTGAGAATATTTGCCGCGGCAAGAAAATCGGTATACTTGCCTCCCGTACAAGAGCCAATATAGGAGCGATCTATTTTTACGTCGCTACATTCTCTAACTAGTGCCTTGTTGTCCGGTGAGTGAGGCTTAGCAACAATTGGCTCCATAGTTGAAGCGTCATAAGTCTTCTTGAAATAGTAGTTTGCATCATGATCCGAACGATAAACGTTATAGGGCTTATTGGTTCGTTCTTTAACATACTTGAGGGTTACTTCATCAGCTTCAATTACAGCATTTTTTCCTCCACCTTCAATAGCCATGTTACACAGCGTCATGCGTTCTTCCATAGAGAAGTTCATGATTGCGTTGCCTGTCCATTCCATTGTGCGGTATGTTGCTCCATCGACACCTATATCACCGATGACTTGCAAGATGATATCCTTAGCCATTATGTAATCTGGGAATTTACCGGTAAATTCAAATTGCATACTTTCAGGGACTTTAACCCACAATTTCCCTGTGCCGAGAATGAAGGCTGCGTCCGTGTTACCTATGCCAGTGGAAAACATTCCAAACGCCCCGGATGTGCAGGTATGGGAGTCGGTTCCAAAGAGGACTTCACCTGGTCGGTTGTGCCCTTCTTGGGCTAATGCCAGGTGACAAACGCCTTTGTAATTTTCTGTTCCCACATCATAGTAGTAAGGAAGGTTTTGCTCAGAAACGAATTCTCTCAGAATATCTATGTTGCGGTTGGCATGTTTATCTGAGGTGAAAATATAGTGGTCAGGAATGATAACGACCTTTTCCCGGTCAAACACTTTTGCATTTTCCCCAAACTGTTCTTTGAATATACTGATGGTGCCTGGTCCGCAGACGTCATGCGTCATCAAAACATCGACATCTACCCAGATCGTTTCCCCTGGTGTAACTTTGTCTTTGCCAGCGTGAGCGGCTAGAATTTTTTCAGTAATTGTCAGACCCATTTAAGTACTTTCCTTATTATATAAGTGTATTGGAAGGGAACTTGGGGAAATATCCAAGATCTTCATGCTTTCTCGATTTCAAGTTTTTTTAAAGATTTGCAGGAAACCCGGTTCAGACTATAGTTTCCTAAGGATAAACCGAAAAGCAGTGAGAATACTATTTAATTTTGCCGCCTTAGTCAAAAGATATACATTATTTACAGAAAACGATGATCGCTGGAGTAATTTTCTGGCCCTACCCAAGAATATGTTGACGCTGATCCTGGATACACTCCATAGACTACTCTATATATTGCCTTTAAAGCCTCGGCAAGTGCAAATCGAAATCACTAATCGGTGCAACATGGATTGCCCAATGTGCCCGCGAGAAGTTCTTGATATTGAACTAGAGCATATGGATTGGGATAAATTTGTGACTGTGACCGACAAATTAACAGAACGAGAAAATATCACACTTACCGGCTGGGGGGAACCGTTTCTACATCCACGTATTTTTGACATGATTGCCTACTGTAAAGAACGTGGGCATCGAGTGATGATAACCTCCAATGGGCTTTTTACAAAAGAGTCAATTGCGGACGAGATTTTAAATTCTGGGCTTGATGAGATCACTTTTTCCATAGATGGAGTTGAGGATAATAACGTTTCTAATGGACACACGAGCAACAAGGTATACGAAAATATAGAAAAGATAGCGAGGCTTCGAGAAATTGGGAGACCATCAATTCGTCTTCAAGCTACTCTTCATGAAGGGTGTGAGAAAGATTTGTATAATGTTATAAGGTTTGGGGCGCGTATAGGTGTTGAAGCGGTAAACGTAGGTCGTATTGATCGTAAATATGCGCCTGAGTTAAAACGGCCTAGTCCGGTGGAAGAGGAACGCATTTTTTATGAAGCGGATCACATAGCCAATGAGTGCGGAATACGCCTTGATTGGTTACAGTATGCAGTTGGTACAAGAATGGTTCGGTTTTTTTACAGACTTCTAAGGAAAAAGCTTCACCAGTCTGGGAAATACTGTCTTAAAACATTCGACTATGCCTATGTGAGCCGAGAAGGTAACGTTACTCCCTGTTGCCTTTTGCCAGAGGTGAAAATGGGTAACCTGCTTGATGGAGACTTGCAAACTATCTGGCAAAATGAAAAGTTTAATCATTTCCGCAAAAACTATCGGGATACTTGCGGATCCTGTGATTTGTGGGTGATCGACCAAGTAGACTCCGACCAAGTGGTCAGGAAGAATCAAATACCATCTTAGGTA
>JBGTUV010000084.1:0-5497 GCA_041938985.1 Candidatus Nitromaritima sp.
CTTTATGGAATAAAGTTCAACGGTCACCCAGATATGAGGCGCATTTTGCTCTACGAAGAGTTTAAAGGGCATCCATTAAGGAAGGACTATCCTATCAACAAACGGCAACCCTTGATCGGCCCTTTGAATTAGGCCTCATAGAAATGATTCTTGAGCTGACAATTACACTGGTTAAAATTCTTTTCATCATCGGACTAACCGTAGGTTTTTTCGCCCCCGTATTGACATGGGTGGAAAGAAAACAAAGTGCGATTATGCAAGATCGAGTTGGAGCCAACCGGGCAGATATCATGGGATTCACAGCCTTAGGGCTTTTTCATGCTATCGCAGATGCTATAAAGATGTTTACCAAGGAAGATTTTGTACCTCAAGGCGCAAATCGTTTTCTCCACACCCTCAGCCCGATAATTGCGGTCATCCCCGCTATCCTTACTTTCGCAGTTGTCCCTTTTGGTGGTCAATATGAACTTTGGGGAACCAACGTTAATTTGGTGATTTCTGATTTAGACGTCGGGTTATTATTTGTCTTTGCTATCGCTTCGATAGCTACCTATGGTTATGTAATAGCTGGCTGGGCTTCCAATAATAATTGGTCTCTTCTCGGTTCAATGCGGACAGCCTCTCAAATGATTTCCTATGAAGTGACAATGGGGCTGACGATTATTGGAGTGCTTATGGTTTATGGATCCATGAAGCTAACTGAAATAGGCGCTGCTCAAGAAGATTTTTTGAGTTGGGGATTTTTTATGCAGCCACTTGGATTCTTTATGTTTCTTGCGGCATCCATTGCGGAAAACAAGCGTATTCCTTTTGATGCACCTGAAGCAGAGTCGGAGTTAGTGGCAGGTTATTTTACCGAGTATAGCGGACTTAAGTTTGGCATGTTTTTCATGGCCGAGTTTATTGAGATGGTGACCATCGGGGCCATCGTCACTATTTTATTTTTCGGTGCGTGGCACATACCATTTCTTTCAGCGGCCACCATCCTTTCTTGGTTAGATTTTTTAGGAGCTAATGGTGCGAACCTTGTTCTTATGCTCATTCACATAGCGGTATTTTTTGCCAAGGTAATTTTCTTTATCTGGTTTCAAATGACTATTCGTTGGACCCTCCCAAGATTTCGCTACGATCAAATCATGAAACTTGGGTGGAAAATTCTTTTACCACTTTCTCTAGCAAATATTCTTGTTACTGGGCTTGTGATTCTGGCCATCCAATAATATTGAGGGCTTAACATATGGCTTATTTTGTTGATCGTACTGATAAAATGACGTGGTGGGAACGCTCGTATCTACCTGCGATTATAAAGGGAATGTAAATAACGTCACGCCACTTCTTTGTTAATTTATTTGGTTTCGTACCATTTTTTTTAGGACAAAAAAAAGAACGCGAAATTTTCACCCTTTATTACCCTGAGGAAATGCCTGATATGCCGATCGCTTATCGAGGACGACCTGTTCTTGCTGTTAATGAGGACAATCGGCTCAATTGCGTGGCCTGCGGGTTATGCGAGGCTGCCTGTCCAGCTTACTGCATTGACATTATTCCAGGTGAAAACTCAGGCAAACAAAACGAAGTGGAACGCTGGCCCAAGGAGTTTACTATCGATTATGCGGTGTGTATTTTTTGCGGAAACTGCGAAGAGGCTTGTCCTGAAGAAGCTATTTTTATGAGCGATGATTATGAAATACCAATGCTTGATCGTAAAGAAATGAAATTTAACCTTGAACAACTATCCGTGCCAATAGAAAAACTCAAGGACCGGGTCGAATTCACCAGGAAAATGTACGGGAAATGGAATTATTAATTTTTTATCCTCTCGCTGGTCTTTGCGTCTTATTTGCGCTTGGAGTGGTTGTAAGCAATAGCCCGATTAATTCTGCTATATCTCTAATTGGCATGATGCTTGGATTGGCAGGAATATTTGTTCTACTTCAAGCCCATTTCATAGCTGTTTTGCAGATTATTATTTACGCTGGCGCAATCATGGTTTTATTCATGTTTGTCATCATGCTTCTTAATCTAAAAGGTAAGGGAGAAGATGAAAAGTGGCGAAGCAGAGATAAAAATCTACTATTGACTGTGCTCAGCGGACTTCTGGCCACAGGAGTTTTATACAAGATCATTGATATTATCAATGCGGGTGATTTCAACTCCCCTGCTCTACCACCTGAAACTTTCGGAACGGTCAGAGAAGTGGGGACAATTTTATTTACTGAATTTGTTTTACCATTTGAAGTTGCCTCCATACTATTGTTAGTTGCAATGATTGGAGCTGTAGTCTTAGCCAAAAGTAAGGTCGATTAATTATGGATTTTGGAATGGTCCCTTTAACTCATTATTTGTTTCTAAGCGCTACTTTGTTTGTCATTGGAGTGACGGGTGTTTTAATACAAAGAAACGTAATTGTCGTTTTCATGTCAATTGAGATTATGCTTAATGCTGTCAATATTTCTTTGGTCGCTTTTGACCGCTATATGAACCTTCACGATGGACAGGTTTTCAGTTTCATGGTCATGTGCGTTGCCGCAGCTGAGGTTTCAGTTGGACTTGCAATCATTATCTCCTTGTTTCGCAACAAACCCACGACGAATCTGGACGAATTCAATATCATGAAATCCTAAGGGAAAACTTATGCTACTCAAATTAACCGGGCTGGTGCCTCTATACCCGCTGATCGGTTGCATCATCAATGGGTTTTTTGGATTGCGCATTGGCAAAAATGCGGTGGGCCTTATTGCGGCCGGATCTGTCGGCTTATCATTCCTAACCACCTTGATTATATTCATTGGCCTGGTTATGACTCCTGTCGAGGAACGTGTTTTTGAACAAGTACTCTTTACCTGGATGGCAGCTGGCGACTTCACAGCAGAGTTTGGGTTCCAAGTTGACCCACTCTCAATGACGATGATGCTTTTTGTAACCGGAGTCGGTTTTCTCATACATGTGTACTCCATAGGATATATGCATGAGGAATATAGTTTCTACCGGTTTTTTGCTTACATGAATTTGTTCATGTGCTCAATGTTGTTATTAGTCATGGGGAACAATTTTCTTATAATGTTTATTGGCTGGGAAGGTGTTGGTTGTTGCTCGTATTTTCTAATTGGTTACTATTTTGAAAAAAAATCAGCCTGCGATGCCGGTACAAAAGCATTCGTTATGAATCGTGTAGGTGATTTTGCATTCCTTCTCGCCGTGATGTACATCTTTAATATTTTCGGTTCCATCGACTTCACAACCGTATTCCATGCAGCCCCTGAAAAGCTTATCTACAATAGTGAAGCAGTAACTACCATAACAATGCTTCTATTTATTGGTGCATGTGGTAAGTCTGCCCAAATTCCTCTTTACACTTGGTTGCCAGACGCTATGGAGGGCCCAACGCCGGTGTCTGCTCTAATTCACGCAGCGACTATGGTCACGGCAGGTGTGTATATGGTCGTTCGATGCAATGCAATTTTTGCTTTAGCCCCTATTACTATGTCGACAGTCGCTTTTGTTGGTGCTGGTACAGCCATATTTGCCGCTACGATAGGGATGACACAATTTGATATTAAACGTGTACTCGCATATTCAACAGTAAGTCAAATCGGTTATATGTTTCTGGCTGTTGGAGTTGGTGCCTATACCGCGGCTATCTTTCATATGGTTACTCATGCATTTTTTAAGGCCTGTTTATTCCTTGGATCGGGAAGCGTTATTCATGGCCTGCATGGCGAACAGGATATGAGGAAGATGGGCGCATTAAAGAATCATATGCCTATAACATTTGTAACCTTTTTTGTTTCCACTCTCGCTATAGCAGGAATTTTTCCATTATCCGGATTCTTTAGTAAAGATGAAATTCTTTATTACGCTTTAATGGATGGTAACGTAATTCTTTGGGGTATGGGCATCACGGGGGCACTGCTTACTGCTTTTTATATGTTTCGTCTTGTTTTTATGACATTTTTGGGTGAGTCAAAAGTTGACCCTCATGTTCACCCGCACGAATCCCCAAAAATTATGACAATGCCATTAGTTATTTTAGCGGGCCTTGCTTTCTTCGGAGGTGCATTGGGAATTCCTCTTTTTCACGGTTGGCATGTTCTTCACAACTGGCTTGAACCTGTATTTCATTTTGATATGGCTTCTGCTCTTGAACACTCAGCACATATGCTTCACGAGCAGGGAAAACACGCACCACCTTGGTCTCATCTATTAGCGCCTGAAGAAGGTCATAATATATGGATAGAGATAGCATTAATGCTACTGTCCTTGAGCATAGCGGTTGCTGGTATTTTCGGGGCATACGTTTGCTACATCAAGAAACCAGGACTCCCAGACTCATTGATCGAAGGCCAGTGGGGATACGATTTAGTAAAAAACAAATATGAGGTGGATGAGCTTTACGACGATTACATCGTTAATCCAACGGTAGAAGGCTCACATCTTCTTTGGAAAGAATGTGATGCCAAAGGAATAGACGGAGCTGTTAATGGCACAGCTAAAATCCTAGGATGGATTAGTAAACAAGCGATAAATTTTCAATCTGGTTTTGTTCGGAATTACGCTTTATTCATGGTTGTGGGTTTTATCGGATTATTGATTTTCTCAATCTAGAATTAAAATATGTTTCTAACGTTTTTGACATTTTTACCTCTCGTAGGCGCAATCCTCTTAACCCTTCTTCCTCGAGATGAAGAAGGGGCCATAAAGCAGACCGCCCTCGCCTTTGCAGTCGCCGACTTCGTTTTATCTATTTTCCTGTGGACAAATTTTGATTCAACAACCCACGAAATGCAATTTGAATACAGTGTTCCTTGGATATCATCTTGGGGAATAAGTTATCACGTGGGGTTAGACGGTATCTCTCTCCTACTATACATAATGACGACATTTCTGACTATGATCTCCATCATAGCCTCCTGGGGAATTACGAAAAACATACGCGAGTACATGATGGCTTTTCTTGCTTTATCTACTGGAATGCTAGGCGTCTTCATCTCACTTGATATGTTTCTTTTCTATTTTTTCTGGGAGTTTCAACTAGTCCCAATGTACATCATCATTGGTGTATGGGGCGGTCCTCGAAGAGTATACGCCGCGGTTAAGTTTTTCCTTTATACAGCGGTAGGGTCACTCGTAATGCTGGTTGCAATCATATGGATTTATATAGCCATTGAAGAGCAGACGGGCGTTGCTACGACCGATATAATATTTATAACCGAAAACTTGGAATTACCATTAGCCCCTCAAAAATGGCTATTCCTGGCATTTTTTCTTGCTTTTGCAATCAAAGTACCGATGTTTCCATTTCACACATGGTTGCCTGACGCACATGTTGAAGCGCCTACTGCCGGATCGGTAATTTTAGCTGGGGTCCTTCTGAAAATGGGAACTTATGGATTTCTCCGGTTTAACCTACCGTTATTCCCTCATGCCAGTTATGAATTCATGCCAATGATCGCGTGGTTGTCTATTATTGGTATCGTTTATGGTGCGCTAGTATCTT
>JBGTUV010000085.1:0-5354 GCA_041938985.1 Candidatus Nitromaritima sp.
TGATCTAATCCTAATTTTTAACCTGTTGGGTCAGAGCTTACATTTCTAAAATCATTTTCTGTATTTCCTTATCTTTGCTAAATTCTTTTGACTGAGAAAGAATATCATTGATCTGACGAAGGGAGTCGTTGAAGTGATTGAAGAAAGTTTTAATCTGATCAATGGCATTGGTCGCATCGAAAAAAACCTGAATATTTGATTTTCTCACTGACGCCTCTAATGCAGTTATAATCGCGTCTTCAGAAATATTGGTGAATTCATTAAAATCACTTTCAATTGTTTCTGGTTCCGCAAAACTTCTATCCACTTCAACCAATGCCGGTCGAGGTGTGACGTTAAGGTTGATCGATGGAAACTTCACTAGCAATTGGTCGGCGTCAAACTGCAACTCTTTTTGAATTGGAAGTCCCTTGAGATTGAGTTCAAAAAAACCGAGCTGAAGTAAAATATTATCGTCGTCCCTTAGGTCTATCTTTGTTGACCCACCAGCAAGACTTGACAAAATCAGGCGATTGTTGACAACTGATGCCTTTACCCCGCTTTCTATAGTTCCACCATCCAACCGATCGTTATCAATGGTGTCCTCATCCGGGTCCAGTTCTCCGTTTCCATTACGGTCTTCCGTTAAATAGAACCCTCCCCCAAACTCGCTTGCACTGAAGAATATGACATCAAGAGTCCCATTATTATTTATGTCCTCAACGCCGTCCAACTTGCCATTATTATTTGTATCTTCGCCACGATTGATTTTATCTCTTAATTCAAAAATCGAATCCGTAGTCTCGACCGAGATTTTGAATCCATTAACATAAAAATTTCCACTGAGTCCAATAGCTTCTATAGGTGAGGATTGCTCATCCGATGCCAAGGTGCTGCTAACCATTTTTCTTGTTGGAGCAACGGTGAATCTTCCTGTCGGCGAGGTTTTCCCTGCTTGAATTTTTACGAGGTCTTCGCGCGACGAGTCTGCTGCATTTAGATTAAATGCACCGTTATTGCGAAAAACATTTACGGTGGTCCGTAGCGTTTGAAGAGAGGCGCGAAGACTGCTCAATCGCTCAACCTTCAAATCGGAAAACCGATTGTTTCGTTCAATATCATCAGCGATGGGAAATTTATTTCTTTCTGACTTTTCCGTAACAACGTTGACTGCATTGCCCAAACGGAAGCCCGCCAATGGCCCACCCCCCTCAAAAACCGGAACCCGCCTTCCAACAATATTTAATGATTGAAATACAAGATCCTTTATTCCCGGTCTAGGCTGACCGCCAGAGTTGAGGTCATCCTTTGCCTCGCTAACGGTCGCTTTATTTCCACCAGAAACGGTAAAGGGGGAGGTGAATAAAAATGAATTGTTAGTTCCTGTAACTTCCATCGTGCCCCTCAAGCCGAGAAAAAACAGGAAAAAATAAAGATTTCCGTTTTTTTCCCGATAAGAGCACAAGGAACAGCTTTGCCAAGACTAAAAACAAAAAAACGCTCGTCGGCGCCATATCGCGTCGACTTAGCCTTTGCCAGATATTTATATCCGGTGCTGGCTCCAGTTCGGCAGGCTTGCCTCAAGGAAGCAGGCCACTCTTTCTGCAAAGAAAGAGTTAGTTCCAAAAATTGATAATTCTCCATCACTCTGCACACTCCCCAGTATGCTTTACAGATGGTGAAATATCGGATTTAGGAATGAATCCACGTGCTCAACTGTTGGTAATCCTCCGGATGTGACCCGGCGGGCGTAACTTTTTTCTCCTTAAAAATAACTCTTAATTAAGACCTTTTATTAAATCATCTCATCGATGGTTTTACCCACCCCTGATTCAGGTTGACCCGGTTTAGTCTCTTTTGGCCTATCCTGCTCAACTCCTTCTGCCCGCGCTTTTGCCCCCATTGCATTGAGCGGATGATCTTGATCTACTTTTGATGTCGTGCCCACAGCCTCATCATGTCCCCCAAGCCCACTGGCAGCCCTGTTACTATATCCACCAAATCCAGCCCCTTCGGTAGACCTTTCAGCCTTACCCATGCTATTGCCCATACTGGCTGGTGTATTGCCACTTAAGATTTCCATCATTTCATTTTGCTGTTCGCTCGGCTTACGCACTTCATCTGGATGTTTCAACTGGGCACGATTTTTTTCTCTAACGGAACTATCAGGCTTATCAATTCGCGAATCTGATTGGCGAGCAGCGTCAGCTTGAGCTAAAAGGTTCACACTTATTTCATCTGCAGAAGACATTTTACTTTTATCGTTTACCTTCTGTTTTTCTGCAGGTGTAAGCCCCGCATTTTTCTTAATAAGGTCAGTTTTATGATTCTCTTTTAAAATCTGGTTCAATTCTTTTGCCGTGCTCTTCGCTTCATGTTTTGTTGCCTGCAGGTCATTGGCCTTCGGCCCACCTTTCGCGTGTAACTGTGATGATATGTCCGTTGTTACTCCACTTATCCCACTTGCCATTTTCTCACCCCCAAAAAAACAGAAAACCCTATTACCTCATGAACTACATAATCGTTTATAGATTATTCCTTATGCTCTAATTTGAGCTCGATTTTTTCTAGTAATAACTTCCTTGAAATAAAATATCAAGTTTAAGTTTCTTAACCCGATAAGCGGTACAGGTAGTTGAATACCTTGATCTAAAAACACTTAAAAAAATATATTAGATCACATCCTGACTCTTCCCCGGTTAAGCACTACACCTGATCCACCCAGAATAAAACCTTACTATTACCCCATCGGAAAAAACATGGAAAACTTTAGCCCCGAAACTATTTTTTTTAAAAAAACATGCCAAAAAAAATAAACACGCTGTTTTTTCAATTACTTAACAAAAAAAACCCGGGGGGCACCGTGTAAATCTTTGAGCCTACTGCGAACGAAAGCGGGGGAGGAGGTTGGACCACTCCTGATAATAAGGGAGGATTTCATACTCGAGTAGGTCGGCCAGCAACACCCAGTCTTGATTTTTGTTGGCATCCACCATTTGCTGTGTCAAGTCCACCAAACTAGCTCGCCGATCCTGAATACTTTTGCCGTCAAAAACCGTATCTGGAGATATTGCTTTAGCTGTCAAAATCATGTCTAACACCTGAGAAAGCCAGTCGATTCCATCTATGATATTGATAAAAAACTTATTGGCCTCTTGCTCGTTGCCCATTCTGAATAGTTCGACAGATTTCTCTATACCTGGAATCAATCGTATTAGATAAGCATCTGCATTCTCTATATTTTTATTAATAATGTCCGACAGGGTAGAAATTTCTACCTCTAGGGTTGCGATTTCTGATAGTGGTGTCTTCTGAGCCTCGGGTGAATCAGGAGAGGATTCTTGCCCATCAATTTTGATGGCCCTAACAACATTCCCCTGTGGTACGCCCTCCTTCTCTATATGAAGAAGCAAATCTCCCAGCGTTTCTCCCATGTAGGAAACAGTTTCTTCTTTCCCATTTACTAGTAATTTCATATCGCCGTCCTACAATTTAAGAACCAAACCTGCCTTGCTTCGAGGGTATTCTATATACTAGTCGGGTCAGGAGCAAGCCGGAACTAAACGTACAGGCCAACAATAACTAGAAACTTATATAGAATCAGCACGGAGTCTATAATTGTTGATATTTAAGACATAAGTAGCTATCCATCTTGTTCAATAGTGGGGTGAAATCGTTTGGCAAGTAATTTGACTGGCTGAATCTATGTTGCTCTAACAAAACCCATAAACCCAATAAACAGAAGCTAACGTCTACAAATCCAACTTGACCCTACTCCCTTGAAATGATAAAAACTGAGGTCTCAAAACCTTACAAAGTAACAAGCAACTTGGAGATAAACTCGATGGAAGTTAATGAACTTAAGTTAGAAATCAGGAAACATCATGTAACCCCCGGTGTAAATGTGTTGGACTTGGTGATAGATGCCGACGGTGAAAAGATTAAAGTTCAAACACAGCACAAAGATACCGATAGTGCATTTCAGCAATTTGTAAAAGATGCTATTGCTTTAGGCAAAAGGCTATCGGAAGCTCGCATCGAATAAAGAAAAAACCACTCTGTGGTTTTGGGAAAACAAAAAAATCCACCTGGAGGAGCCAGATAGATTTCAAGGATGCAATCGCTTCAAAAAAGCCAACCCATAGGGTTCTCCTCCCTGCATCACTTATTCAATTATCTTTTCAATGCCTTGAATGATTGAGCTTCCCACCGGAGCGTTATTTTTTAAATACTCTCGAACCAAAATTACTGCATGGTTATCATCGATAGCTTTCACAAACATACTAAAGCCATGTTTTGAATTATCCTTATTTTGTATTAAAACTCCACTCACTTTAAAAAAATTTTGTTTCGGTGGCATCTTAGTGTCAACACTCAATCCATTGCCATGACTTTAAAGTTTAACTTTACAAGGAGTTCTCATCGTCTTTTTTACTATTTTGTCGGTTTTTTGAAGTTGGAAATTTATCGGAGGAATTTATTTCTTTGCTTGCACGAATCAACGTGCGAATCAGCGTAATAATGACTACCGCCACTACGGCTAGAACCAAATGACTTGAATCAAAATCCATCAAAGGAACCCCCGTTTATCTCAAATCCACACTCGACCTATTTTTTAAACGCAACACAGCAAAAATCAGAACAGCTTAAACCTGACATAGCATCGAAACTCTATGAGGGATAATTGTCTCCTAGAGGTGTCTGGTTCTTAATTAGAGAGCTAGCGCTTGAGGCCCATCTTCTTGATTTTTTCGACCAATGTAGTGCGATTTAATTCCAATAAACCTGCCGCTTTGTTCTTCACCCAATTAGTTTTTTCGAGTGCTTCTATTATGAGGCCACGCTCAAACTCTTCCACTGCATTTTTTAGATTAATCCCTCCTTCCGGCAAACCTATAAAAAAGGACTGCTTTAACCCGTTCTGCAACATCTCGGTTGGAGACAATTCGCATCCAGATTTTTCCATCGGCGGCAGATTTTCTCGAGGAACTTCACCCAAGACTTTTTCTGGTAAATCTCTCGGGGTTATGTTGTCTCCCATGCTCAACACAACCATTCGTTCGATAAAATTTCCTAACTCCCTAATATTTCCCGGCCAGGAATAATTTGCAAGCATCTGTATCGTTTCGTCGCTGATTACCTTTGCCTGCTGACCTTGATTCTCATTGCATTTTTTCAAAAAATGCTGGACTAACAGAGGGATATCACTTTTCCGATCTCGTAACGGTGGTATGACTATTGGGATAATGTTAAGCCGATAGTAAAGGTCTTCTCGAAACTTCCCTTCCTTGATTGCATCTTCAAGGTTACGGTGCGTAGCGGTAATAAATCTTACATTAACCTTAACTGGTTTGCTTCCTCCTAACCGGTCAATC
>JBGTUV010000086.1:0-5315 GCA_041938985.1 Candidatus Nitromaritima sp.
CGTGCTGCTAGGACTAGATGTGGCTGCCACGGAACTATATAGGAATAAAAAATACAATCTAGCTGTAGGGAAAAAAGAAAAACTTTCTTCAAACGAAATGATTGACTATCTGGAACGCTTGGTAAATAGGTACCCGATTATAAGTATTGAAGATGGACTTTCTGAAGATGACTGGGGTGGATGGAAAAGTCTTACCAGGAGAGTCGGTGATAGGACTCAAATCGTTGGGGACGATGTATTTGTAACAAATACCGATATTTTGAGAAAGGGAATTGAAGACGGGGTGGGTAATTCTATTTTAATCAAGGTGAATCAAATCGGTACACTTACGGAAACCCTGAATGCTGTAGAAATGGCAAAACAGGCGGGCTATACAGTAATTATTTCTCATCGCTCAGGAGAAACCGAGGACACTACAATTGCTGATATTGCGGTGGCGGTTAATGCTGGGCAGATTAAGACAGGTTCGCTTTGCCGAACAGACCGAGTTGCAAAATATAATCAATTATTGCGCATAGAAGAAATGCTAGGAACCACGGGAGTATTTAACGGTCAAGAAGTTTTTTCAAAATTTAGAGCGTGAGAGCTTGTTAAGTATTTTCTATAAGTCTAATATTTTCATAGTGTTATAAGTATAGATGCAAGCTTAATTCATCTCAACTCTTGTAAGTACATGAAGAATCTGAGCCTTTACCAACAGATTATTTTGCTCACATTGACGTTTTTTGTTTTGGCTATCATTGTGGCAATTTTTCATGAGGAAGGGATTCTTACTGTTCATGAATTTGAAAATGAATTGATCGAGTTTGAAGTAAGTAACGAAACTTTAAAACAGAAAAACCAAAAGCTTCGCTTTGAAGTCGAAGCATTGAAGTCTGATCCGTTATCCATTGAGATTCTTGCACGTGAAAAACTAAACATGGTTCGACCAGGTGAGACCGTGTATCAACTCGTTCCCCTAGAAAAAAATCATTTCCTGCCGGTTGAAAACTAGATAGTCTGATTTCAAAATAAAGTTACTAACTAATGGTAGGTTGGCTTGATTGAAAATTAATATTTTATAATAGAATTCATGAAAGATTTTTTCGGTGTCACTGGTGAGTAGGGTGATGCTTTGTTTGGAAAGATTTACAGATTTTTGGGTTGCGTGATTGTAGGGATTCAGGGGAAGTTGCTGAACATTAAGGAATAAAGCATTGATACTTTTGATTTTTTTGATATAATTGGGATTCATAAATACATTAAGTTTTTCTGATTTGATCCGAAAACTAAGCAAGGAACTTTACTAGGATTGCGTTAGGTTTGGCGCTGAAGAAATTAGATGAACGCATCAGGTTTGCTTACGTATAACACTGCATCGGATAGTAATTACTGACTTTGTTTGTGGCGTAAGCGCACTCATTTCTTTGATTTAAACGAGGGGGAGAATGTAAGTATGACCAAACAAGATATCATTAACCAAGTGTGTGACAATGCTGACTTGCCAAGGTCTAAAGCTGAAGAAGCAGTTGAAACAGTTATTGGTCTGATTAAAAATGCTTTGGGAGAGGGAGAGGCGGTAATTTTGCGTCGGTTTGGCACCTTTCAAGTTCGAGCTAAATCAAAACGTATTGGGCGGAATCCAAAAACTGGTGAAGAAGCTGAAATTTCAGCACGTAAGGTAGTAAGATTTAAGTCAGGAAAGCATTTTAAGCAAGCGGTCAATGATGAAGATGGCAATTAAAAGAGTCTAATTTTTAGGCCGTTGGATGTGTAAGGATGTTTGTTAAATAATAAGCATAGCGTCTCCATAGCTAAAAAACCGGTATTTTTTGAGTATTGCCTCTTTGTAAGCTTTCATAATGAGCTTTTTCCCGGCAAAAGCGCATACTAAGAGGTATAGTGTTGATTTTGGTAGGTGGAAGTTGGTTAGTAGGTGGTCCACCACTTTGAATTTACTTCCTGGATAGATGAATCGGTCTGTCCAACCTGATGTTCCTGAGTGCTTAAGTTGGTTCAATTCGACTGACTCCAAAACACGAGTAACCGTTGAACCGACTCCCACTATTTTTTTAAGATCTTTCCTTGCGTTGATCAAAGCTTTCGATGTTTCTTCAGGAATATAGAATTGTTCGGGCTGCATTTTGTGTTCGATTATAGTTTCAGTTCGTATGGGTTGAAATGTGCCTATGCCAACATGTAAAGTAAGGGACGCTGTATCAACACCTTTTTTATTAAGCGATTCTATGATACGTGGCGTAAAATGCAATCCAGCGGTTGGGGCAGCTATTGCACCAGGATGACTGGCAAAAATCGTTTGGTATTTTTCTTTATCTTGACCAGACAAACCATTATCTTCGTTTGCTTTTCTACGAATATATGGAGGCAATGGCATCTTCCCTATTCGGTTTAACACGTTGTCAAGATTCCCATCATATATCAGCTTAAGAATAGCTTTGTTTTCATGCCGACCTGTTAAAATGGCCTTTAGCTCTCCGTTGCCAAATACCATTTCCGTACCTAATCTTAATTTTTTCAAACCTTTAATTAAGGATTCCCATTGAGCTTCATCGGAAGTTTTTCTTATAAGAAGAATCTCAACAGGGCGTCCATTTTTAATTTGGTGACCATTTAATTTCGACGGAATCACTTTCGTATTATTAAAAACCATTAAAGATTGAGTTGGAATTAAATGGGGAATGCGAGAAAACATCTCATGCTTTATAGATCCAGATTTTCTGTCAATAACCATGAGTTTTGATTGATCGCGGATATTTAAGGGTTTTTGAGCTATCAATGACTCGGGTAGTTGAAAGTCGAAATCCTTAAGCTTTAATGAGTCAGTCATGGCCTATTTGGGTTAGATTAAGATGCGATGTTAAATATTACGACTTTATACTTAAGTTATTTAAATAGTTAGTATTAATATAAAGAATAGTTTGCTAGACCATTAACTGTTTGCGCATACTAAATTATATCTTAGCTTTTGGGAAGAGGGAATAAATAGACTGATAAATTTTTAACTTCAAAAAAAATTTGGTTTTTGACTCACCTTGATTGCTATTGACCGTGTACAAAATATATATTACCCTTTGTGTCGCTTATGAAGGGCTTATATGCAAATTAAAAAGCAAATATCGGAGATGACAATGGGTAAGACCCTAAAAATAGTAAGTTTATTTATTTTATCCATAGCGATTGTTATGGGAGGCGCAGAAAGCGCTGATGCAAAGAAGAAAAAAAAGAAATTTGAAATCACTGAAGCAGAGCATGCGCTTTTAGATAAATGGGAAGCCAAGAAGACTGAGAAATCCAGGAAAAAGACCGTAAAAAAATTAAGAAAAGTACTGAAGAAGAAAGTGAAGTATGTGGGTGCCACCAAATGTAATGGCAGCTGTCACGACCCTTATTACGAGGCCTGGAAGGAATCTCCGCACGGAGGCACCTATAACTTACTGAAACCTGGTGAGCGGAAAGAGGCCAAGGAACGGGTCAAGCTTGATCCCGAGAAGGACTACACCACTACCCCATTATGTTTACGGTGCCATACCACAGGGTATAAGCAAAGGGGCGGGTTCAAACCAGCTGGCTCTAAAAATAAAAAGGGTAAAGATGCGAGTTCCACCATCGATCCAGAAGAACCAAATAAAGAGCAGGTGGGATGTGAGATGTGTCACTCCGTTGCTGGGGGGTCTCATTTTCGTGCTGTGATGAAAGCCTCCAAGGGGAAATTTGACAAGGGTGATACGGAAAAATACGGTCAGCGCTGGGATTATGCCAACGTCTGCACTCGGTGCCACACGCATCCAAATACACCGTTTAAACCTTCAGTGCACGATAAGTATAAATTTAACTTTGAAGAAAGAAAGAAAAAGGTTCATCTAGCTGCCGACTTTTATAACGAAGATAACATGGACCAAAAGCTTGAAAAAGTAAAGGACAGGGCTAAGGAAGTTTCTCAGTCTGAAAAAACACCCCTGATTATAGAGGACTTCGAGATTAAAAAAGGTAAGCTTAAGTTTAAAAAAGGAACCAAACCTTACAACAAGAAAAAGAAATCCTTCAATTATAAAAAGTGATTTTTTTTCACGCATTAACATTAGGAGGTCCTGCCCTGTGGGGCGGGCCTCCTTTTTTTGTTTAATACTATTGTAAAGAATCCGATAAATATTGAATGAATGATAATCAGTTTGCTAAAAAAATAGTTTGCGTTGGTGCGGGTTATGTTGGTGGACCTACTATGGTTGTCATTGCGAACAAATGCCCAGACTACAAGGTCACTGTTGTTGATATCTCCGAGGAACGTATTAATGCTTGGAATTCGGACGAATTGCCGATTTATGAGCCGGGTTTGAAGGAAAGAGTCGATAAAGCGCGAGGCAAAAACTTATTTTTTTCCACAGATATTGATAGAAATATTGCTGAAGCGGACATTATTTTTGTGAGTGTTCACACCCCAACCAAAACGTTTGGTGAAGGTGCTGGTAAAGCATCAGACTTGCAGTACATTGAACAAACAGCTCGACGAATCAAGGAAAACTCAACCTCATCAAAAATTATTGTAGAAAAAAGTACGCTCCCAGTTCGTGCTGCGGAAACCATGGCTTCAATTTTACACTCTGGTTCAAACTCGGTTAGGTTTGAGATTTTATCTAATCCAGAGTTTATGGCAGAAGGTACGGCTATCCGTGATATGGAAGAACCAGACCGAATTTTGATTGGTTCGCATGACACGGTAGGTGGTAATGCAGCACGTGATGAGTTACTAAAGATTTATCTGAAGTGGGTGCCCAAGGATAAAATAATCACAACAAATTTATGGAGCAGTGAACTGTCTAAGCTTGTTGCAAATGCCTTTCTTGCCCAGCGAATTTCCTCCATTAATAGTATCTCCTCCATATGCGAGGTGACGGAAGCTGAGGTAAGTGAGGTGGCAGATGCGGTTGGTAGAGATTCAAGAATTGGCTCTAAGTTTCTTGAGGCGGGTGTTGGATTCGGTGGGTCTTGCTTCCGAAAGGATATTCTTAACCTTGTTTATCTATGTGAATATTATAAGCTTGATGATGTGGCACAGTTCTGGAATTCAGTGATCGAAATAAATGATAACCAGATGGAACGGTTCGTAAACCGTATTTTAAAAGCAATGTTTCGGACCTTGGTTGATAAAAAAATTGCCATATTCGGGTTTGCGTTCAAACCCGATACCGGTGATACAAGGGATGCTCCGGCGATCTATATTTGTAAGCGTTTGCTTGAAGAGAAAGCACGGCTCAGTATTACAGATCCTCATGCTATTTCTAATGCGAAAAATTGGCAACATAAAGGAACGCGTCCAA
>JBGTUV010000087.1:0-5261 GCA_041938985.1 Candidatus Nitromaritima sp.
TATCGTTTAAATGCTGTGCTAGACTCGACATCTCACCCCAGTAATCATTAGCCTCGTCGGACACTATAATAGCTACCACACAGGATTTTTCACCAGAAACAGACTCAGCCATTTTGTAAAATGCTTCTGGAATACCTCCCTCACTCATTCCAACCATCACCTCACCCATGCTTGAATATAGATCCATGAGACGAGCAGTTAAACCAAATCCACCAGGTACAGAATCTAGTTCAGTAATAGAAAAACCTTTTTCCGTAACCATAATATCAGGCCGTATTATTCCTGGCAGATCGCCACGAATTCGCTTCATTCTCGAATAGGCAACTAAATCATCGGGTTTCCCTGCATCCAAATATTGCGCAAACCAAGAGGGGATTTTTCCTTTCACACTATCTGCATAAAGACTGTTTAGTACAGTGTAAAATTTCAGGAGGTGACAACCAAGATCTTCGAAAAATAAGATTTCTTCAGAAGACAGATAGTAAGGCTCAGGAGATACTCGCCAGCTAGGCGCTGCCTTTTCAGCTTGGGTTGCTTTAGAGAAAAGGCCCGACTGGACTAGAGAAGATTCTATTTCCAAACAAATATCTTCCGGTTTTGTAATCATTTAAGAATACCCTGAGAAATTTTTCTCAAAAAAAATAATCTTAACTAAAAAAAACTATTCCTTAAAATATCAAATCCTTATATTGGCCACAGTACCTTCAAAAATCTAGCGTCAATAATCTTCAACTCATTTTACCATCTAACGAAATCATGTAAAACAGTTGTGGCAATTAAAACGGACCCACTATTATAATGTTAAGGCATAAAGTTAAAGTCGCCTTAATAAAAGGTTATTATTTTTCTAGGTAATATCATGGAGTCAGATAAAAATTCCCCCGGGGAAAATATAGTTATTCCATTATTTCCACTGCCCACGACTGTGTTTTATCCAAACACTTCTCTGCCGCTTCACATTTTCGAACCACGGTATCGCAGCATGGTGGCGGACGCGCTAAATGGGAAAGGAGAAATTGGCATGATTCTCCTAAAGCCTGGATGGGAAAGTGATTATCAAGGCACTCCTGAAATCATGACTATCGGTTGCCTTGGAAAAATCAAGCACCATTCCGAATTACCCGAAGGTAAATATAATATATTACTTTCTGGACTCTATCGATTTCGCATTCTCAATGAAATAAAAGGAAAGATTTACCGACAAGCTCAAGTGGAGTTTTTGAAAGAAATTAATGACAAGGATCTAACTTCTGAACCCTCTCCTATCAAAGAACAGCTAATTAGAATTATGCGACTATATTTAAAAAATCTCCCCGAAGGAACAAAAATCGAACAAGCACTCGACATGGAAAACTGCTGCAAACTAGGGGAATTTGTTGACAAACTCACTCACCACTTCGATCTACCCGTAAATAAAATGCAAGAATTTTTAGAGCAACAAGATGTTCAAAAAAGAGCTGATTCACTCAATTCGCTAATTGAGTTCAAAAATCAGTTGATACAAATTTCAAAAAATATGGGAGGCAGAGAAATTGACTTTAGTATGAACTAATATAAACCCACTCATACATTAAGAATTAAATTATTTCTAGTTTTGATAATTTTTAAAATCTGTAATAGAAGCAAGTAGAAATTCCCCACAACGACAACAAACCAAAAACCAAACTCTATTGCATCGGCTAAAGAAAAAAATACCAGCAACATATTGTTAGTACATAAACACAAGGGACTTATTAACGTAAGAAAAACCTTGTCTCCATACCAGCTATTTTCTGCTAACCTCTGAGACTTGCTTTTAGATCCCAATTTTTTACTTAAACGATCAAACCACTCAATAGTTTTATCCTGCCACCCGTACAAAAAAATATGGGAACGTTGCAAAAAACAAACCAACATTGAAAGATCCCCTCTATCGTAAGCCTTGTTGTCTTCTTCGGTAATACTTTCATCTGCACGGTTACAAAGGTAAGTTCCTGAAATCGAAGTGTACTGAACCAAATAAAACACAAAATACGAACAATGGATCAGACAACTCAGGAAAGCAAGTCCTCCCAGAAACCAGTACAAAGAGTTGCTTGTTTCGCTTACCAGTCTTAAAGTCAAAACAAGGTAAACTAGAAAACTGACGATAAAATCTATTAGCGAATCTAGAAACCTCCCCAGTCGAGAAACTTCTCCTTTAACGCGAGCTAGATTCCCGTCAACATTATCTAAAAAAATTTTTAAATATAGAAATAGCGCCCCCCACATTAACCCGACACTCGAATCAATCATGTAACAACAAACTGAAACAAGTCCAGCGATCAGAGAGATAATCGTAATTTGTGTCGGGGTAATAGAGAGTGGATATAAAAACTTAACAACCCATCGGTTAGGGAAACACCAAAAATCGTTAACATCTAAAAAACGCGCTTCCGGTGGAAGTTTATTCATCCTCTCAATATCAAAGGACATCTTAAAATGGATCTTTCAAAATTGGACTCGATCTTTATTGAAGGAGGAAGGAATTTCTATTAAAGAAAGTCCTGCTTAGCAAATTCCACAGATCTTACAAACTGCAGTATCGCATACAGGTGTTACCCCCTCTTTTAATCCGCGTTGGTAATCGCTCCACAGAAAATCATTTTTATACCCGTGATCGACAATATCCCATGGCAAAACATCATTTTTCTCATATTGCCTATAAACAAAAGAATCCGGTGAGGGACTGCTTTCTGCTAATGCTTTTTTTGCATCGTGTCCGTTGGCAAGATAGGTTTTAAAAAAAGATAAAACCCTGCGATCCCCTCGAGACAAATAGGTTTGAAGGTATGCTTCGTTAGGAGAACCAAAACTCAATTTTATATGAGGTAACCGTCCTAGGGCCTTCCGCACTTTCATGAACTTTTTTTTCAAGCTTTGCACGGATTCCATCGGATGCCACTGGAAAGGTGTTCCAGGTTTCGGTATGAGCGGGCTTAGACCAATCGTCACCTGTCCAATATTTCCTCGTTGACTGCAAGTAGCAACATATGTTTTCATCACCCGCTCGACCAAGGCAATGAAATGATCAATGTCCTCCTCCGTCTCACCAGGTAAGCCGATAATAGAATAGATTTTTAAATGAAGAATTCCCTTCTCCGTCAAAAACTGACATTTTTCTACGATGAAATCATCTGTCGCTTGCTTATTAATAACCCGACGCATTCTCTCCGACGGACCATCTACCGCAACTGTTAAAGTTTTTTGCCCGCTCTTCTGGATCAGATCGACTAGTTCATCGGTCAGGGTTTCCATTCTTAAGGAAGAAAACGACAGCTTCTTCCCATCTTCTACAATTTTTCGAGCTAAAGACAAAATCTCAGGATGGTCAGTGACTGATGGCCCCACAAGGCCTACCGTCGAAACTGACTTCCCCTGCCCCGCCAACACATTTTCTAGTGAACGATAGGTGAGATTTAAATCGGGAAGACGTGGCGGACGATAAATAAATCCAGCCGTACAAAACCGGCAGGCCCATATGCAGCCGCGAGTCACCTCCATTAGGGACATGTCTTTAAAGGTAGAAACCGCATCATGCAACACCGAATGTGTACACAAATCCGAAGAACCTTCCTTTACCCAGCGCCGTTCCACTCTTTCAAAAACCTCTGGTTCGGCCTTAAATGCAACCATGCTGTTCCCCTGATATTCCTGATGGTAGAATTGGGGGACATAAATACCTGGTATCTTTGCAGCGGGTTCCAACAATTCGCGTGCATCACTAAATTCGTTTTCGCTAAATAATTTAAAAAATGGTTCAGCAAGCTCCTCACCTTCTCCAATAAAGAAAGCATCTATACAATCGGCCAAGGGTTCTGGATTGATAAAAATTGCAGACCCTCCAGCGAGGACCAAAGGATGCAAAGCACTACGCTCTTTGCGTTCTAAGGGTATACCAAAGTATTTCAAAATAAGGGCGGCGTTTAAATAATCTGGCTCGAATGAAATGGAAAATGCAATGACATCAAAACGGTCTAAAGGCCACTCCCATTCATGGGATAGCATAGAAGATGGATCCAGTTCTGGAACGTCTGAAGACCAACCGACAGGAAGGCTATAATGATCGCATTCCACCCCACTAATCTGATTTAGTAAAGTATGTACTCGCTGAAACCCTAGATTAGCCAGAGCAACATCTTTGGAGTTTGGATAAACTAGCAACACTCGAACGGAATCGGCGCAAAAAGCAGGTGTATCTATTTGATGAGTGCTATCGGTTTCAATCATTTTTATTATTTTGCATCAGTTCACTTTATAATGCTTTAGTGTACAGAAACTAAACCATATCCCCTAGAAAAATGAAAAAAAATCTTTACGAATCCAGTCTTGTTGATAGCCGAATGAAGTCCTATCTTCAGAAGATTGCGACAGGACCCAAAATGAGCAAAGATCTTACCGAGGTGGAGGCGGAAGACGCACTAACCCTAATATTGAAAGATGAAGTCTCTAAAGTTAAATCAGGTGTATTTCTGATCGCAGCTAGAATGAAACTGGAAACATTAGAAGAAAATATTGGCTACTGGAAGGCCATGGATAAAACTACTATTCGACACCCAATTCAGCTGGACCAACTGCTACAAATAGCCGACCCCTTCGATGGTTTCAATCGAGTTCCATATTTTGGTTTTTATACTATTCCAGTACTTGCTGCTATGGGACTACCTACCTATGGTCACTCTGCCCCATCATTACCGCCAAAATTTGGAATAACTTTCGAAGACATTCTCTGTAAGCATTATGGAGTTAACCCTAAAGGTAACCACAGGCAGCGGGTAGAACTGATTAGACAGTTCCAATTTGGATATATCAACATGCAAGAAGCACATCCTCTACTTGAAAAATTACGAGATTTACGAATAGAGATCGTTAAACGCACCATGCTATCAACCATGGAAAAAATCCTCATGCCTCTGGAAGCGCAGGCTGGAGGAAATTACCTTGCTACAAGCTATTTTCACCGTGGATATGAAACCTCAATGATAGAGGTGGCGAAGTTGAGTAAATTTAACCTTACGATGGTAGGAAACGGAGCTGAAGGAACAACACTTTATGGCGTGCATAAACCCGCTAAAGTTTTTATTGAATCTGAAAAAGAAAAAACTAAAGAAATTCTTTGTCAAATCAGCACAATGTTTTCAGAAGAAACCAACTCTGAAATTGACGATGCTTACAAGGCCTTTGAAGTGGCAGGGGACCGGAGCGGCATGACCTCTGTCCTCGAGGAGCGAGGGGAAGCCGAT
>JBGTUV010000088.1:0-5257 GCA_041938985.1 Candidatus Nitromaritima sp.
CAAAATCAAGCGTTTCGGTTGTGTCAGTAGTGGCTTCGCGTTCCGAGCTTTCGCGGATTGCCGTTGCGAGAGCCTCGCTTTGTTTTTTTATTTTTTCTGGTTCGTTAAGCCAGGTTTTGGTTAAAAATATCAATACATCAGTGAAAGATGGGAGGTTGAATCGCTTTTCAGGCGGGAAGTAGGTACCAGAGTAAAAAGGAATTCCTTCTGGAGTTATGAATACATTGAGCGGCCAGCCACCCTGTTGCCCCATTGCCTGAATCGCTTTCATGTAGATGCTATCAATATCAGGTCTTTCCTCTCGGTCAATCTTGATGCTGACAAAATGATCGTTGAGAAGTTTTGCTAAATCGGGGTCTTCAAACGACTCCCGTTCCATAACATGGCACCAGTGACAAGTTGCATAACCGATACTTACGAGAAGAGGAAGATTCTTTTCTTGTGCTATCTTAAAGGGTTCCTCTCCCCACGGGAACCAATTAACCGGATTATGAGCATGCTGAAGGAGATAAGGACTTTTTTCGTGAATCAACTGATTGGTGTGGGCTTCGTTCACAATATTTCTTCGAGTTGTTTGAAAAAATCAGGAAAAGATTTCTCGACGCAGCTTGGGTTTTTAATGCGGATCCCCGGCACCTTGAGACCCGCCAAAGCGAAACTCATAGCCATCCGATGGTCATCATAAGTTTCAATATCAGTTGGGATGTAGGCTCCAGGACGAATCTTTAAAAAATCTTCGCCTGATTCGACGTGGGCTCCTAACCGAGAAAGCTCCTGTTCAAGCGCCCCTATTCGGTCCGTCTCCTTAATTCTTAAATTACCTATGCCAGAGATACATGTTTTTCCTTCAGCAAATAGAGCTGTTACGGCAAGGGTTTGAACGACATCGGGCATGCTATTCATATTGATGTCAATTCCTCGCAAAGGATTTCCTTTTATAAAAATTTTTTCAGAGGACCGCTCAATCGTACAACCCATCTTCTCCAGAACATTGAGAAAACCGGCATCTCCTTGAACGCTTTTAGAATTAAGGCCAATTAAAGTTACTTCACCTTGAGTAATTGCTGCTGCGGCAAGAAAGTAGGATGCACTTGACCAGTCCGCTTCTATCGCGTAGTCCATTGCATGGTAGGTTTGATCTGCTGGGACATAGAACCGAGAGTGATCTGTACACTCAACTACCCCAAAGGTTTTCATGATGTCGAGAGTTATGTCAGCATAGGGTTTGGAAGTAAGTTCACCAATAATATTGATAGTGGTTTCATTTTTAAAATAAGGTGCAGAAAGCAGGATAGACGTCAGGTATTGGCTGCTGTTGTTTCCGGCAAGACTAATTTCCCCTCCTGGAATGCCACCCCCCGAAATTTCCAAAGGAGGACAGCCATTGTTTTTTAAAGATCGAGCGTTGACACCTATTTGATTGAGTGCTTTTAATAAATCTGAAATGGGTCGTTCCAGCATGCGTTTTTCCCCAGTAAGTTGAGTTGTTCCTGGAGAAAGAGCTGCGAATGTTGTTAAAAAACGCATAGTAGTTCCAGCGAGGCCAATAGAAATTTCGTTACGTGGGCATTTTATATGTCCACCCGTTCCTGAAACTATGAAGGCACAATTTTCTTGTTTGACAGAAATGCCAAATTGCTCCAGAGCCAGGCGCATGTATTTTGTGTCGTCGCTAAACAGAGGATTGCGTAAAGTCGAAATCCCTTTGGCAAGCGCCGCTATCAAAAGTGCTCTATTGGTGTAACTTTTTGATGCTGGACATTCCACTGTCGCAACGATTTTTCCTGCAGGGGTGATTTCTTTCAAAAAGACAGTCTCCATGTAGTTTAAGTATGAACTATAGCATAACCGTGAAACTCCAAAGATCTTTGAAAACGGAAGACTTAGGAATTTAGGACTGGCTTGTTTCGACAGGTGGGTTTTGCTATCATCGCTACGATTTGCAATGCAAATGAGTATTGCTAAAGCTTTTTATATTCATGGTTTATCCAATCTTTTTATGAGTGATGACGCATTTAAAAATCAAAAAAACACACTTTGGAGACGCCTCCATCTATGGTGGCATGGCAAGGAAGAGACGGAACAAAAACGTCTCAAATCTTTCATCCCACTTACTCTATATACAATTGCAGTTATTTATGGAGTAATCTACCTTTCTATTCTCAATACAGTCAACCGAGGTAAGGGAATGGATGCCGTCAAAACCTGGTACGGTGGTGATCGGTCGGAGATAGTCAGGGCACTCAAGCGGGAGAAAGAAGGTTTGGAGAACAGCTTCAAAAAAATAATTCGAAAAAGAGTTTCCGGGGGGCGTTGATTTAAGTTTATGAGATTGAAGGTAAAAGTTGAAAGAAAAGTGAAGTTACCGGTTTGCTGATAGATTATGATTGTGTGTCAGACAAATTGGCACAATGGTTTTCATGACATCCAAAAATCATAAAGTTCTTAATATAGTGTTTTACAGGCTGAAATATTTTCCTGCCACGTATGGTGTTATATGATGAAACGCCTAGTACATATATTCAACATGTTTTACCTCTTGGGACTTTCTTTGTGGGTTGGGGGTATGTTTCTGCTCGGGATTTTGGTAGAGATTATCGTGCGGATCAAGCTTAAAGAACAGCCATTGCTGGCCAGTAAGGTGATGAACAGCATTATGGATGTGTTTAATATTGAAATTATTTATGTTTGCATCGGGTTCATGGTTACGGCCGAAATAATTAAGTTGTTGGTAGGGAAGTTTAGCAGGCTTGAATTTGATCAACTAGGCGTTACTAAACGCAGATATGTTAAGGAATGTATTCTTGGCGTTATGATTGTGCTGGCAATTTATATGGGAAGTTTTCTGCGACCTGAAATGCACGAAGTGGACAAGTTGAAAAAAGCCAACCCAGCGGATCAGAAACTACAGATACGTTTCGATCGTTTCCATTCAAAATTCGTCAATATTTATTCAGTTAACATGATCTTGGGGCTATCGCTTTTCTACATTCATGGCAAGGAGATGACTCGGTTTCGAAAAACCCTTAATGAAACTAATGAGTCAAACTGATGAGTGAAAATCCTTTCACCAGAAGTTAACTATTTAGCCCGAACCCATGACTGATCGGCTATTATTTTTTCTTGCTATTTGTTTTTTTTCTGCGACCTCTGTAGTTTTTGCGATGCATGCTGGGGAAGAGCATAAAGAAGAATTGCTTGGTAATCTGCAGCAAGCGCGGGCAGAACCCCTCTTTGTACAATCAGATAATTCATTGATGATTCGTATCCCGGCGGGGACTTTTAAAATGGGATCGAGTTTTGTGGAAAATAAAAGGCACCTGAAGGGGTGCCGTAAGTACGACAAGTCCTGCGAGTTATGGTGGTTTAATGATGAGTATCCCGATCGACTTATTTTTCTTGATAGCTATTGGCTCGATATATATGAAGTGACCAATGAAAAATATCTTGAGTTTGTTTTAGCTACAGGGCATCGTTTTGCCTTAGATCAAACTTGTGATACAGATAAATGCCGCGATGGTAATTTGTGGCAGGGGGCATCATTTCCCCCCAGAATCAAACATCAACCAGTGACACAAGTAAGTTGGCACGACGCGGATGCTTTTTGTAGATGGAGAGGTAAACGGCTTCCCTCAGAAGCGGAATGGGAAAAGGCGGCGCGAGGCCCGAGTGGCAACTTATACCCTTGGGGGGCCGGGTCACCTAAAAATCGAGCTACTTACGGGAGGAAATGGCGTGGTGTTTTCACTATGACAGATGTGGGAACGTATTCTCAAGGGACTTCTATCTATGGTGTGCATGATATGGCGGGCAACGTTTGGGAGTGGGTCGATGATTGGTACGACTTAAAATATTACAATTGGAGACGTAAAAAAAACCCAAGAGGCCCAGCAGAAGGTGATTTTAAAGTGGTTAGGGGTGGTTCCTGGGTTAATTATCCTGATACCTTACGTAGCTCCTTTCGAAGGTGGAGTCAACCTGAAGTAAGATTTAACGATACCGGATTCCGATGTGCCAAAGATAACAATTGATGACAACTTATGAAACCAAAAAGATCTGACGAGCTAACCAAGCAAGAGAAAGAAAACCTTTCTTCATATCTTTCAGATGTGGATGCGGATGTGTTTGTGATCAGCAACCTTAATCCAGAGGTGGTCGGCGCTGCTCTTGCACGCTACAGTCGAGCACCAACAGGACTTAAGGAGACAGTGGTACGTGAATTTCTTAATCCGGACGGAACGCCCAATGAAGTCAAGGGGAGCGAGCTCATTGATCGAGTAGTAAACAAATATGGAGATGAGTCCGTAGCCGAGCTTGCTGTTGCTCCTCTTTGTATCGAAAATGTTTCCAATTTAATGACGAAGATTATTGAAGATTGCAGAATAGGCGGCTCGCCGATTGAAGAGTCTACGCGCTACGTCTTATACGATGTGAAGCGTGACGAACAATGGAGATATGTTCGCCCCGAATCTATTATGAAATCCGGATTAGCTGAGGCATATGTCCAGACGATGGATTTTTTGTTTGAAACGTATGCTGGACTGGTCGAACCGATGCAAAACTTTTTTCGTAAAAAACTTCCAGCGTCAGCATTTAAGATCGAGGTCGAACGCGATAATGGTGTCGTGCTTGTGGGAGCAGATGAATTAGAAAATGACAATGAACAAAGGGCGCATCGCTTGGCCTATGGCTTCACTATGCGAAGTGCAGCCTGTGACATTATTCGTTGCATTCTTCCTGCTTCGACCAAGGCAAATATGGGGCTTGTTGGGAATGGCAGGTTTTATAGTGGACTAATTACTAAGCTTCTATCTCAAGAGCTTGATGAAGGCTGGTTGCTCGCGGAGAATATTCGAAAAGCCTTGGATACGCAGATACCGACTTTTATTAGACGAGCATCAAAAAATGATTATCTTGCCGAGAACCAAAGCAGGATAAGAGAGTTTTCCATCGCTTTATTTAAAGATATTCCTATTCAAACGGTTCCAGAGGTTGTTCTGATCGAGGATCGAGTCGAAGATTATACAATTAACCTCTTAGCAAATATTATTTTTCCATATGTGCAACATTCGACTATGCAAATCCGAAATATCATTTGCGCTCTATCAGAAGAAAAACGGAGCGAAATTTTATCTACAGCAATTGGCGAGCGAAAAAATAAAAGGGAACGTCCTCCTCGCGCCTTTGAGTACGGTTACCCGATCAATTTCGATGTGATAACCGGATTTGCCGAGTATCGGGACCTTCAAAGGCATCG
>JBGTUV010000089.1:0-5255 GCA_041938985.1 Candidatus Nitromaritima sp.
ATAGATTGAGGTTGGCGAATGTAGAAACGTCGAGAACCGATGCATTAAGGTTGAGCTTTTTAAGTAAATTTAAGTAATAGGTAGCAATTTCTATATTGATCGCGGCGCATACGATATGGTACTGATTTTCTTTTTTAGTAGTTATATGATTATAGAAATAAAAATTATCTAAGCTTGAGGAGAAATGCCTCTCCAGTTCAAATCCCATCATAGAATCCACAGACTTACGGTCTGGGGAGGGAAGTTCAAATGACTGAAGCGTGATTTTGGAACGGGGAATGCTGGCAATCACGTTTTCTGTCCAAGCATCATGTTCGATTATGAAGCGATTCACTTGTTCAAGAAAAATGGATTCAGCTTTTTCATCCCCTTTACTTATTGGTTGAATCGTTATGTATTTGCTTGCTAATACATCTGCGCGGTATAGGGTTTTCCCTAGCAAGGTTAGGCAAACCGAATTTTCACGAATGTCGATTCCAAGTGATTTTTCTAGATAAAAACTTTTCATCAGTTATCTGTTAGCTCTTTTTTGTATAGATTTTAAAAACTATTATCATTCCAATAATGCGTTAATATTATGGGGCCTTCTTTTTCAGAGATCTTTTGAACCACGGTGTTTATGGTGTGATTTGTTGGACTTCCCTCAACATCTCCTGTAGATCTAATTCTGAAATAATCAGAGGTTGTATTGTCATAAAACCCCTTTTTTTCCCGTTCTTTCATAATCGATTTTGCCTGAGACTCTGAAAAGATGATCGAAAGTACCTCCGGTGAAGCTGTATTAGGGTTTACCGATTTAACGTTATATGTCGTAAAAAAATTTATTAATCCTTTACGTTGATTGGTGCCATATAAAATTTTTTCATCAATCCCACGAATTTTTGATAATTCATCAAGATTTTCTATGGGTGCGTTTTTTGCAAAATAAGGAGGAATTAAATTCTGATAAAAATCATTTTCCGCTCCATTTAATCGATGGTTTTTATCGGAATCGATCCAGTCGAGTATTGAATCCGCAATAACATCCTTTTTTTCTTTTGATTCGATACCAACACTTGTCAAAACCTTGACTAATGTGTTTCGTGTTGTTTTATTTATTGGAATCTTGCTGTTTTCGTCTTGAAGTGAATAGGAAATAATCCCTGACCCTAGTTCAATCTCTTGGCGTATTAAGGTCCGATATGCGTTTTTATCTGATTGGGTAGGGCCTCTTTCAGACCCTTTAGTTGAATCACCCATGATTAATCCAAAATCTTGATGCGAAGCGTGAAAGCTTGATGGATAAAGGATTTCCGCCATCGCCATATGAATTCCAGCCTTGGCAAGATGGTATGCTTGGATATCCTCTTTATAGTTACGGGTTGTATTGACTTCGCCCTTCATAGAGAAGGCAAATTCCGTGGCTAACGCTATTAGAAGCACCAGAACCCATAGCACGACCATCAGCGCAACTCCATTCTGGTTTTTATGATGTCTAAATATTTTCATTATGTTCTAAGGGCAGTGCAAATCTCATTCCAGAATAAAGAGGGATTATGATGGGAGGAGAAAAAATTATCCGTGATTCCTTTTTTGAGCTTGGTCGGGTTAGTTCTTTCAAGCCTAGTGAAACTTCTACGGCCCTGGGTAGAGTCATTTTATTGTTTTCTTCGAAATGAAGGCGGGTCTGTTGCTCCTCGATTAGTTCGTCTGCTTTTGTCTTAAAGGTGTTGTGTTCAACGGAGGTTACCCATTTGCCTTCATATTTTTTCGACTTATCTAATTGTAGTTCGGTTTCGGCAGGGCTTAATTTTCTCATTTGGTAATAACGAAATTTAAGATAATCCACGTCTTCAGCTAGAAGAAACAAACGACCTTGATCAATTTTGTTAAATATAGAGTCAGTCGAGTTTTTTGGTTTTACGGTTCGTTCTGCCATTATAATTCCAGATTTTCCTGACTTAGGATGTTCGCCGACATAAAAAATCGTTTCATGTATCCATGGAGATTTTCCCTGGCTTGTGAGCGGTGAGGAAAAAGTTACGAATCGCAGGGAATTATTTTTCCCTTCAAAAGAAAGTAACCTTTCTGGTTTTTCTTGTGAGTTCTTTGAAGTGAAAACAGTTTTTTCCCGAAACATAAATACGGGGTAATTAGATTTTATTTTTTGTCCAAGTTGATTTTGAATTAGTCGTAAACGTTGAAAGGTATCAATTTTTAATTGGCCAGTTTCATGCGCAGAAGTTCCAAGCCTTATCGCTCCAAGCGAGATAGCTACGATGAATCCTATAATTCCCAAAGAAAGGATAAGTTCCAATAAAGTGAATCCCTGGTTTGACTCGCGCAAACATTTCATATTTTAATTTCCTGAAACGTGTGTAGAAAAAGCTCCACTAATATTGCCCTTGATGTAAACTTTGACTCCCGAAATAACCTGATAATTCTCAGGAGCGGGAGGAGGAGTAGTTTCGGTTTCACTTGCCCTAATAGATCCGGGGCCACCTCCAAAAGATTGGGCTAGTAACGAATCTGTCCCAGGGTGTAACGCACCATCAACTTTTAGGGTGCTTAGTTCAATGTCCCGAATTTTGCCAGCATCCTTCCAAAGTACATTTAAAGTTACTTCTGAAAGTTGGATATTATCCTCTTTGTTGTTTAGTGGGGAAGTGTATGGTGATATCTCAAGTTGCCACTGATAGTTTTTTTCGTCAGGAAAGATTCCTTCAAACTCAGAAGCACTGTAGTTGTTGACCTCCAGTTCGCCTAGTTTTGAATGAGCGAGAGTGGTACCTTTGAGATATTGTTCAGAAAGGCTAACCGAACGAATACTTCCAGAGAATAACTGTAAAACAGTGATAAAACCCATCGCCATAATAGCGAGGGCAACAATCACCTCAAGAAGAGAAAACCCATCGTCATTTGGTTTTTTTAATTTTTGTTTGCCCAGTAATGGGATCAATATTGATAGCATAATAGTTTTCCGAACTTCTAGATTCTTTAATATCCATGCCGATTAACCCGCCACTTGAATTTCCCTGTGGAAAGAAAGTGACTGTGAATTCACCATCTCTAAAAAGAGTATCTTCGCCTTCGTTTATAAAGCGAGTCAGACGAATGGGATCCGTTAAGGATGAAATCTTCGGCGTTTTATTTTTGTAGCCTTGAGTAATCCAAAACTGATTCCGGGTTAAATTCCCCGAAAAGACAACCGGTTTTTTAGAAGCAATAGCTTCGCTTCTTGCGTATCGCAACATAGAGGCAACCTTACGCGCAGATGTTTGGAGTTCCATGCGATCTAGCGTTTCCATGATAAAGGGCGTGCTCAGGCCTGCAATAAGTGCCATAAAGAACATAACAAGCGTCAGCTCAAGCAGAGTAAACCCCAAACAGCCAATCTTTTTTAAGGAGATCGTCTTTTTCATTACTTCCAACTAACAATATCTCTGTTGTTATCTTCACCACCTTCTACGCTGTCGGCTCCGTAAGAAACCAGGTCATAATCTCCATGCTCTCCTGGAGAGCTGTACTCAAAGTTGTTTCCCCATGGATCTTTTGGGATTTCTTTTTTAAGGTATGAGGCAATTGCCTGAAGACCCTCATCGGTGTTTGGATATTTATGATTTTCAAGGCGGTATAAATCGAGAGCTTGACCGAGTAACTCAATTTGGGCTTGGGCATCTTGTTGCATAGCCTTATCTACATGTCCAAAAAATTTTGGGACAACCAAAGCCGCAAGGAGTCCAATGATAACCATGACAACCAGCAGCTCGATTAATGTGAATCCCGATTGTAGATATTTTTTGACTCGAAAAATTATTGGATGTCTTTTCATGCAAGCCTAGTCCTTCTAATTAAGTTTTATTTTTTATTAAAAGTTGATTTCATTAATACTAAATATTGCCAGCAGCATAGAGATAACGATAAAACCAATTACTAGCGCCATGCTAAGAATCATAAACGGTTCGATGAGTGATATAAGTTGTTTGATGGAACGCTCAACTTCACGGTCATAGGTGTTCGCAACTTTGGCTAGCATTTCACCAAGTGTTCCGGTTTCTTCTCCAACCGTTATCATATGAATCGCAAGAGGTGGAAAGACTCCCGTTTGCTGAAGTGGCCGTGAAAGACCATTTCCTTCTTTAAGCCCTTGGTGTAGTTGGCCCATAGTTGCCGCTATCATGCGGTTGCTGAGGATTGCTTGTGTTATGTTTAAGGCCCCTAGAATGGCTACACCGCTGGATAACAGAGTGGCCATGGTTCTGCTAAAACGGGAAATTTCTATTTTTTGCGCCAAGGAACCAAATAAGGGAAGTCTTAATACAATACCATCCCAGTGCATTCGACCTTTTTCCTGCCTAAGATAAAAAATAAAGCCTCCCACCAATAGGGTGAATGCCATGATGATAGCCAGCCAGTGATTTATTATAGAAGAGCTTAGGAATAACATTATTTTTGTTGGGAGAGGCAACGCTGCGCCTAGTTCGTCAAACAACTTAGAAAATCTCGGGATTACTACCGTAAAAAGAACTAATATAGCAAACCCTCCTACAGAGCTAAGGATTGCTGGGTAGATCATGGCGGATCTTATATTTGCTTTTAGTTCTTCACTTTTTTCAAGAAAACTAGCAACGCTATTGAGAGAAGATGCTAATGTTCCCCCAGTTTCACCAGCTCGAATCATATTTATGTATAACTTTGAAAATACTTTTGGGAACTCTGCCAACGCATCGGCAAACGAACTTCCAGCGTGTACTTTTTTGTGTACTTCGGTAAGGACTTCTTTAGCTTGTGGTTTTTCTGCAAGGTCCACAAGGATGGACAGTGACTTGTCAAGTGTGATCCCTGAATCCACAAGCGTTGCAAGTTGCTGGGTAATAGAGACTAAATCCTTTGCGGATATTTTATTTCGTAATCCGTTTATTTGAAGAGGTCGATTTATAGAAAAATTTTTTTCCGACTGATTATCCGATACCTGGATGGGAAAATAATTAAGTCCTCTTAATTGAGCAACAGCATTTTGATAATTATGTGCCTCGAGATTACCTTCGATGGGCTTTCCTAGTCGGTCTGTTGCTTTGTAATAAAAAGTATTCATAATTCAAGTCAGGTTGTACAAGTTTTTAGCTAGTAAATCGTTTGTTCTATTACGAGTTAGGTTTGTTCGTTTAATGTAACCCTCAATACCTCTTCTACCGTGGTGATCCCTTTGGCTACTTTTTTCCACCCATCTTCCCGTAAAGTGGTCATCCCTTTTTTGCGGGCTGATTCACGAATTG
>JBGTUV010000090.1:0-5220 GCA_041938985.1 Candidatus Nitromaritima sp.
AGCTATAGTCAGAAAAAGGGGGAGAACATATCCCTTTGTTATTTAACTAACTCTTACCTCCTCCTTTTCTGATCTAAATAAATCATATAACTTTCCAATATGATACAAGCAAAAAAAATCGTCAGTATGGTACTGATGATAGGTATGTTCAGCGGTACTGCATTATCTGCAACAGAAATCCATTGGTGGCACGCATTTAAAGGTCGCTTGGGGACACTACTGGCGGAACAAGTTGATCAATTCAACGCAGCTCAGAGTGATTATAAAGTTATTCAAAATCGCAAAGGTAATTATTCTGAAACACTGAATGCTGGAATTGCAGCTTTCAGAGCAAAAAAGCATCCACATATTTTAATGGTTTTCGAGGTAGGAACAGCGACCATGATGGCTGCTAAAGGTGCTATAAAGCCTATGTATAAGGTGATGTCAGAAGCTGGAGCTAAATTTGACCCAGATGGTTTTATCGGTCCGGTCAAAGGATACTATACTACTACTACAGGAGAAATGCTTTCCATGCCTTATAATTCATCTACTCCTGTTCTCTGGGTTAATAGGGATGCATTTAAAAAAGCTGGACTCAATCCTGACATGGATTTATCAACCTGGCAAAAAGTTGGAGCTGCTCTTGATAAGTTAAAGTCCTCTGGGAATAAATGTCCTTTGACAACTGCTTGGCAAAGTTGGGTCCATTTAGAAAACTTGTCTGCATATCACAATGTTGCTTTTGCTACAAAAGAAAATGGATTTGCAGGAATGGATACTGAATTGGTATTCAACGGTCCAGTACAAATAAAACACATTCAAGCTATGGGCAACTGGGCCAAAGAAGGAAAATTTATTTATGCTGGTCGCAGGAATGAGGGTGGTAAAGCTTTTCGAGCTGGTGAATGTGCACTTTATACAGAATCATCCGCTGGTTACGCAGGTATAAAGAAAAATGCAAAGTTCGATTTTGAAATACGGCATTTGCCATATTGGGAAGGTGTTAAAGGTGCACCTCAAAACACAATTATTGGTGGTTCTTCTCTATGGGTTTTGTCTGGGCATAGTACAAAAGAATATAGGGGGGTTGCAGCTTTCCTTAGTTTCCTTTCATCACCAGTAATTCAGGCTGCCTGGCATCAAAATACAGGTTACTTACCAGTGACTCTTGTAGCAAGCCAAAAAACTAAAAAATCAGGTTTTTACGATTCTAACCCAGGGACAGATATCGCTGGAATCCAGATGACTCGAAAAACACCAACTTCTGTTTCAAAAGGACTTCGTCTGGGTTCTTTTGATCAGATTCGAGGTATGATTGACGAAGAACTTGAAAGTGTTTGGAGTGGTAAAAAGACTGCTAAATCTGCTTTAAATAATGCGGTTAAGAGGGGTAATGTCCTGCTTCGCAGATTTGAATCTTCAAACCGCTAGTTAGTATTTTTGTGGGGACTAGAAAATGTCCCCACAAATGTTATATAGTTTTTGATGGAAAAACGTGTTTATTTTAAGGGTTGGTTCTTACCTGCTCTTCTCATCACACCTCAATTATTGATCACCGCTATTTTCTTTTTTTATCCAGCAGGTACAGCAATTTGGTGGTCCCTGTTCAATCCAGATCCATTTGGTCTCAGTACAAAATTTGTGGGTTTTGCTAATTTTGATTACTTATTTGCAGACTCATATTACAAAGAAAGTTTTTATACCACTGCTATTTTTTCTTCGCTGGTCACATTATTTTCGATGGGAATTGCACTCTATCTTGCAGTTCTTGCAGACCGCTTGATAAAGGGAGCTGGGATCTATCAAACATTATTGATCTGGCCATACGCAGTTGCACCTGCTATAGCAGGTATTCTTTGGATGTTTTTATTCGATACTCAAACAGGCCTCATATCATGGTACTTGGGTTTACTAGGTTATGATTGGAACCACCTTTTAAACGACACGGAAGCAATGGGACTGGTCATTGTTGCATCTACATGGAGTAGGGTGAGCTATAATTTTTTGTTTTTTCTAGCAGGTCTACAAGCAATTCCTAGAGCAATTATTGAGGCAGCAGCAATCGATGGGGCACGTTTCTGGCGACGTTTTTGGACGATAATCTTTCCACTATTGTCACCAACTACTTTCTTCTTGGTTGTGATGAATATTGTGTATGCATTTTTTGACACTTTTGGTGTCATTCATACAATAACCAAAGGGGGACCAGGGCAGTCGACGACAATACTTGTTTATAAAGTTTATTCAGATGGTTTTGTGGGTCTTGATCTTGGGTCATCTGCTGCACAGTCAGTTATTTTGCTAATTATTGTTGGTCTTTTAACAATTCTGCAATTTAAATTTGTAGAAAAAAAAGTACATTACTGATTTCAGGAATGGTTGAAAACAGAGGATTAAATTACTGGCTGACACATGTCGGCCTTTCTTTTGGTGTCTTAGTATTATTTTTCCCACTATGGTTAGCTTTTGTAGCTTCTACAGTTACAAATTCTGAGGTAATTCATCCTCCCATGCCATTATGGCCTGGTGATCAGTTCTTCGTCAATTATGGGAGGGCTTTAATAGAAGGGGACAGTGGCCAAACTTCTGCCTCAGTTGCCAGAATGTTATTGAATACCGTTACTGTTGCAATTGGTATTGCTGTGGGGAAAATAGTTATATCATTTACTTCAGCGTTTGCGATCGTCTATTTTAGATTTCCAGCACGTAAATTTTTTTTCTGGCTAATATTTCTTACTTTGATGCTTCCAGTTGAAGTGAGGATTCTCCCTACCTATGAAGTTGTTGCAGGTTTTGGAATGCTGAACACCTATTCAGGATTGATATTTCCCCTGATAGCTTCTGCTACAGCAACCTTTCTGTTTCGTCAATTTTTTATGACTGTCCCTGATGAAATTGTTGAGGCAGCTAGGATTGACGGAGCTAGGCCGATGCAGTTTTTCATTGATATTTTAATACCTATCAGCCGTACAAACATTGCGGCTCTTTTTTTAATAATGTTTATATATGGCTGGAACCAGTATCTTTGGCCATTACTAATGACTACTGATCCATCTATGAATACAATTATTATGGGAGTAGAACAAATGATAGGTGGTCAAGATGATGTGACACCTTGGCCAGTAGTTATGGCCGCTTCAATGATGGCTATGTTGCCGCCTATTATCGTAGTTATTTCTATGCAAAAACTTTTTATTCGTGGGCTAACCGATAGCGACAAATGAAACTATGTCAGGTTTAATTCTAAAAAATGTTAAAAAATCTTTTGGTAAGGTTAAAGTCATACATGGCATTGACTTGGAAGTAGAGGAAGGAGAATTCATTGTAATAGTTGGACCATCGGGATGTGGAAAATCTACTTTATTGCGAATGATAGCAGGGTTGGAAAATGTTACAGATGGAGATATTCTGATTGATAATCTAAAAGTTAATGATAAGGAACCCATGGACAGAAATATTGCTATGGTGTTCCAGAATTATGCTCTGTATCCTCATATGAGTGTTTTTAATAATATGGCTTATGGACTAAAAATAGCTGGTTTACCAAAGTCTGAAATTGCCGAAAGAGTTAGGCAAGGAGCCATCATGTTGGAACTTGATGGTTTACTGGACCGAAAACCTCGAGAACTATCTGGTGGGCAGAGACAGAGAGTTGCTATGGGGCGTGCAATAGTAAGACAACCTGTGGTATTTTTATTTGATGAGCCTCTATCAAACCTGGATGCTAAGCTGAGAATTCAAATGCGTATTGAAATTAAATCATTGCAACAGAGATTGGGTACAACTTCTTTGTTTGTTACACATGATCAAATTGAGGCAATGACATTGGCAGACCGAATGGTGGT
The DNA here is from genome assembly GCA_041938985.1 of Candidatus Nitromaritima sp. Taxonomy (GTDB): domain Bacteria; phylum Nitrospinota; class Nitrospinia; order Nitrospinales; family VA-1; genus Nitromaritima. Next base: position 3,828 of record JBGTUV010000090.1, read on the forward strand.
TATGAATGAGGGCGTGGCTGAGCAAATTGGCTCTCCTATGGACGTTTTTCAGAAACCAGAAACAGTTTTTGCTGCACAATTTATTGGCAGTCCTGCGATGAATATAATCAAAGCAGTCTCTGACAGACAAAGTCTAAAACTTGAGAATGGTACTTCACTTAAATGTTTAACTCAATCTAATGGAGATGTTTTGGTTGGTTTGAGACCAGAAGACCTTAAACCAGATAAAAAAGGTAAAATTGTTATGAACGTTAAATTGTTTGAACCGATAGGTGCAAGTACTATATTACATGGTACTTTAAACAATTCAGATACCAAGATTGTCTCAGTGGTTCAGGGTTTATTGAGCCCAAAGGATAGGCTCACTGAAATGAGTTTTAGTATTTCTACCGAGGCTATTCACCTTTTCAGCCGAGACACTGGTAAAAGGATAGTAAATTAATTATAGTTCATGTTTATTATTATGGAATAAAATTGCAATAGAAGTCTTTTGAATTAGTATTTTATAATATTTTATCTCTATTCTCTGGAACAGTTCTAATTCTCGTTCAGTTCTCACAGACATTGCATACCGACAAAAATCTAAATAGTTAAATATTTAAAAAGTAATCACTACGTTTTGAACCTTAGGTTAGACTTAGTTTTGACTGGGGACTTTTTCATCATGTTCCATAAAAAATTTCTATTAGTTCTTATACTTTGTGGGTTCGTTATTCTTTATTTAACAATCCCTAATAACATCTTTGCATCTCAGGAAAAATTGGTGATAGCACATCGTGGGGCTTCAGGATACATCCCAGAGCACACCCTAGAAGGCGCTGTATTAGCCTTCGCGATGAAGGCAGATTTTTTGGAATTGGATGTGGTTATGACTAGTGATGGACATCTGATTGTCATGCACGACCTGACACTTAATGCGACTACAAATGTGGATGAAGTATTCCCGGATCGCTCAGGTACTAATGGGAAGCACCTCACAATGGAATTCAGTTTAGCAGAAGTCAAAAGGCTAAGAGTTCATGAACGTTCAAATAAAGGAGGATCAGGCCCCGCGTTCATTGGGCGATTCCCCTATGAATCATCATTTTTTGAGGTCCCCACTCTTGAAGAGATTCTTAAACTCGTGAATGGGTTGAAAAAAAGTCACGGTCGTATAATGGGTTTATATATTGAAATCAAAGGTGCAGAGATTCATCGTCAGTACAATCTAGATCCTGCAGCTAAACTATTGGCTATCCTAGAACGATATGATTATCTTGAAGCCTCAGATCCTATCTGGATTCAGTCTTTTGACGCAGAAGTTTTAAAAACTTTGCGACATAAACACAAAACCAGACTCAAACTGGTACAGTTGATTGGAGAAAACCGTTGGCGCCTCTCTGCAACTGATTTT
>JBGTUV010000091.1:0-5219 GCA_041938985.1 Candidatus Nitromaritima sp.
AATGGCTGCAATCAGTTCATTTGCCAAGTACAACCTACCTGTTTTTTCATTCAATGGAGCATACGTGGTAGATCATCTCTCGGTCTTTTTTACCTTCATATTTTGCATCAGCTCAGCTTTGGCAATCCTAGTTTCAGTAGACTTTAATAAACGTGAAGGAATCAAAGTCGGAGAATATTATAGTCTTATTCTATTCTGTACTGTTGGGATGGTCCTTCTGGCTTCTTCGACAGACATGATTATGATTTTTTTGGGGATAGAGGTCGTATCTATTTCCCTTTATATTCTGGCTGGAATTCAACGTAAAAATACGAAATCAAACGAAGCTGCACTTAAATACTTTTTATTAGGAGCATTTGCAACGGGTTTTCTACTTTATGGAATGACCTTGATATATGGCTCCACTGGTTCCACCAAACTAACCATTATCGCAAAGGTCATAAGTGAAAACAAAATTCTTTCAGAACCACTCATGTTAATGGGTGTGGTTCTTTTAATTATTGGGTTTGGATTTAAAGTTGCGGCTGTTCCATTTCATATGTGGGCACCTGATGTCTATCAAGGTGCTCCAACCCCGGTTACCGCATTCATGGCGGTCGGACCTAAAGCAGCAAGTTTAGCGGCCTTCTACAGAGTTATGTCTGAGACCATGCCGGAGCTTTCTTATTCTTGGGAAATTTTGCTCTGCGTGGTATCTGTCCTCAGTATGTTTATCGGTAATTTCGGTGCGATTATGCAGAGCAACATTAAGCGCCTTTTAGCCTTCTCAAGTGTGGCACATGTTGGATATTTGCTTATTGCGATTATTGCAAAGAATTCACTTAGTTCTTCGAGCTTAATGTTTTACATGCTCACCTACGCATTTATGGTCTTCGGTACCTTTGGCATTGTGATTTTACTTGGACGGAAAGGCGAAGAAAATCTTGAGCTAGAAAACTATTCTGGACTTGCCTACAAACATCCTGTAATCGCTCTGACCATGACGATTTTTCTTCTATCCCTCGGTGGATTACCACCCCTAGCTGGGTTCGTGGCAAAGTTTTTTATTTTCAGTGCTGCACTCAAAGAAGGATACATTATCCTTGTTATCATAGCTGTGCTCAATAGTGCTATTTCCTTCTACTACTACTTGAAAGTAATTGTATTTATGTATATGAAAGAACCTGTTAAAGAGTTTCACATCAGTCTGACCCCGATGACCCTGCTAGTCATCGCCATATCAGCCTTTGGCACAATTCAGTTAGGAATTTTTCCAGATCCTATTATCGCATTAGCCCAGGCCAACTAACGGAACTAATATACCGGCCAATTCACATACAAAAAATTCAATTGAACGCAGGTGTTGATAACTAGCAATTTTAGCGAGTATAATCTCTCTATATTATTTAACTTTGACATTTTGAATGGTTACTTATTATGAAAATGCACCACCTCGAGGAAGGTGAAGTAAAAGAGATAATGGAAAAGGTTCAGACTGCAGTTAAAGAAGAAGAACTCGCCCCCGATAAAATCGAAGAAATATTCAAATTATCCAAAGTTGCATCAGAAGGTTTTTTAAATTGCAAGTCGAATGAAATGCAAGCTCAACAAGTCAATTTTGAAATCGATGAATCAAAAGGTATTCGTTTCTTTGATCCTTTTAACTTCTATACTCAAGGAATCTATAAAGATATGGATGGGTGGTCAGTTTGGACCATAGACAACTTAAAAGAACCATGGTCTGAGTGACTTTAACTCACCATTAGTCTTTTTTTATCACTTTTTTAATCTTAAATAAAAAAACCCGCTAGGCTGATTGCCAAACGGGTTTTTGCATTATCTGTAAGGAGATTATCTTTATTATACTACCAACAACATCAAGCTTTGTTTTCTTGATCCTTGCTGTAATCATATGATCCTTTTCTAGGCAAAGACGAGGTGAACATGTCTGCCTCCTCTTTCATCTTCTTATCTTTTGCTTCACCCTCTTCTTCTGCTTTCTTTCGCAGGTACGCCTCTTTCTCTTGTTCTGTCATATTCTCTAAGTCAGGATCTGCTTCCGCAAGTTCTCCAGGTTTACTGTCCTCACCCTCTATCGCGTCTCCTTCTTGTGCCTCTTTCATTGACGACTTAAAGTTTTTTATGCTCCGTCCAAATGCACTTCCAATTTCAGGCAGTTTACCCGCCCCGAAAATGATCATGATAATGACAAGTATGATCATCAACTCCGGAAACCCAATTCCCATCATAAGAAAAATCCCTCCAGTAAAATGCTGACTTTCAAAAGCGACTAAATACCATGAAAGCTTCTTAAAAATTCATAAAATCATTGTTTTTAGTAATTTTATATCTTTTATGGTCTGAAATACAAGTGAAAAGAAAGGTGGCATGCACATGCTGAGAGGGAATGCTTCAATTACCTGTATGTCACACCCCAACCATGATTATATTCATGATAAATATTTATATTTGTCTACTAAAAACTTTGTAACATGATCATTTTGATCAAAGTAAGGTAGAAAATAACGTTAAGTTTTTGTATGATTTGATTATGATATTGTTTTTAAAACTTCGTTTTTTCAGGTTATTTAACAAATACCTACTAGCTATCTGGATCGTTTTTTTTCCCGTAATTGCCTCAGCTTTAGGAGTTGACGGAAAAGCTATGGAAGGGGTCGAGTTATACCAACAACAGAAGTATGATCAAGCCAGCAAAAAGTTTCTTGAAGCCCATCAAGAAAAACCTAACGATCCTAAAATTTCCTACAATCTTGGTAATAGTCGCTATAAACAGGGTAGCTATGAGAAAGCACTACAAAATTACTCTAGATCAGTAGAACAAAATTTCAATTCATCTACGAATCAGAAAGCTAACTACAACATGGGCAATGCTCTTTTCAGAATGAACAAGTTAGAAGAATCTATCGTGGCGTACAAAAAGGCACTAGAACTCGACCCTAGTGATATGGATTCAAAATTCAACCTGGAATTTGTTCGCGAACAAATAAAGAAAAAAAAACAAAACCAGGATAAATCTAAAAAAAATAAAGAAGGCTCAAAACCCACTAGCCAAAAAGATAAAAATGCTGATAACGAAGGGAAACAATCTAATAAAAATAGAAAAGAAAATACCCCATCAAGCAAGGAACCGTCTAACCCCAAAAACAATCTAAATCAAAACGAACCAAAAAATAATCCCCCCAGCAAAACAGAAACCGCTTCTGGCAAAATGACTAAAGAGGAAGCAGAACAAAGATTGAGCGTGCTAACGGAAGACTTAAAACAGTTTCAAAGAAAGCAAGCTCTTGAAATGAAGTCTCTTTTTACCTATCAAGGAAACGACTGGTAAAACGATTTATGCAAAACAACCCAAAAATAAAACTACAATCTTGGCTGACAGTACCAGCTATCCTTATTTTTATATTTATTCCTGTGACGAGTTTCTCGTCGAACATACAATTATCTGCTTCTGTCGATAAAAACCAGCTAACAATAGAGGACTCCATTGAACTATCAATCAAAATCAGTGGGGTGCGCAATCCACCGATTCCTAAGTTACCTCCACTTACAGATTTCAAAGTAAGGTCAACCGGGACACAGTCTTCCACCCAGATTTTTAATTCTGATATGCAAGTGTCTACCACTCACAAGTATTTGCTTATTCCAAGAAGTGAAGGCAATTTTATAATTGGTTCTGTAACAATGAATTTATCTGGTTCTATTTACCGGTCAGACCCGATTACGGTAACCGTCAAAAAACCTAGTCCCATAAAATCAAATGAAAATAGGCCTGTTTATACGGAAACAGGCATTTCAAAAACAACTCCATATATAAACGAACAAGTCGTCTACACCTTCAAGTTGTTCCGCAAGACAGAAGTACGAAATTTAGAGCTTAGTATGCCTTATGACGAATCCTTTTTTCAAAAAGAAGACATAGGAAAAGCCAAACGTTACTCCAGGGTCATCAATGGTATAGCCTACGATGTGGACGAGATATCCGTTGCATTATTTCCAACCAAAGTAGGACGGTCAACTATCCCACCCGCAATAATGGAACTTGACCTCATACATCGAACACAAAGAAATCTCCAGCGAGGTCCATTCGCAAGGTTTTTTAACGATCCTTTTTTTGGCGGCGCCACAAAAAGCAAGCATAAAATTTTATCAACAGAACCTATTGAATTGAGAGTGCAGCCCCTACCCAAAAAAGGAAAACCAACGGGCTTTAGAAATCTTGTTGGTCAATTTTCCATGACTGCCACAACTGGCAAAGAAAATCTTGATGCAGGGGACACAACCACTCTAACAATCGCTGTTTCCGGAATAGGGAACGTAATGGACGTCTCGCTCTCAAATCTTAATTTAGGCAGGCAATTTAAAGTTTATCCAGACCAGCCGACATTTAAGCAATCCATTCATGGAAATCAAATCGGAGGGGAGAAAATATTTAAGTTTGCGTTAGTTCCGTTTTCAACAGGCAGGCAAACTATCCCCTCGATTTCATTGAGCTACTTCGATTCAGATACAAAAAAGTACAACATGATATCAACTAACCCAATCAATCTCACAATAAAACCCGGAACTAGTACCGAAAATCTAAACCTAGTTCAATCGAAAACGGCACCTACCCAAAAAAATGGTTCAACCGTATCGATATTAGCTCGGGATATACTGCCAATACACACTCGAGTGGAAGACTTTGAAAACATCGTCTTCGACAAGAATCAACGTATCACGTACATAATTGGAATCTTGGTTCCCATCGTAATATATATACTTGCAGCTGGATACATTCGTTATAACCACCAAATGAACGAGGACACATCGTATTCCAGACGGCAAGTAGCTCATAGTAACGCAATGAAGAAACTCGACCTATTATCCGCTTCGAATCCAGAGCCAAAAGATTTTGTACGAGAATTATCGCAAATAATTCGTGAGTACATAGGTGACAAATTGAACCTACAGGGAACCGCTTTCACATCCAAAGAGGTAGAAGAAAAGTTAAATAAAAATTCTTTAATATTTTTTTACATAATTTTTTTTCTAATATTTTATCAGCAGAAAAAAAATCAGATATTTTATAATTTATATTTTTATAATATTTAATATATTTATTGATCAAAGGATCAATTCCAACTTTAACGATATTTTTATTATAAAAATTTAGTAGTGTTGCATCATTGCTAGCAATATCTAAAACATGGTCTCCTGAAATTAATTTTGATTTACGACTT
>JBGTUV010000092.1:0-5193 GCA_041938985.1 Candidatus Nitromaritima sp.
TCGCTGAGTATATAAGAACCGTTCGCCCTTTGATGTTAATTCCCTCCAAATATGAATTAACCTGCTTTCGTCCATACACTCGATTGATTAAATAAAAAGAACGGAAAATTGAATGGTCTCGGGAAATCTTCTTTAAAGGAACCTGCGGAAATAGCCCCTCAATCATTTTACGAACCGAAATATCAAATTTTGAGTTGGTATTGGAGGAATTGTCGTCTATAAGGAGAAATCCTCCATAACTCAGATAATTCCTGAGTCGTTGCAGTTCATTGGTAGAAAACACCTCAAACTCTTTACTACCCGCCATATAGATAAAAGGATATTGGTAAAGGCTGGGGTGAGACAATGCTATCTGAGCCAACCCCCGGTTAGTTTCAATAGACGTTCTACGCTCAATCTGTCCTAGTAAACTATCAATGGCTGTTGGGTGGGGAATAGAATTTCCACCCTCATATTTAATTTGAGGAATGAATAAGTTTGAATAATCGGCGTAAGCAGTGGCTATACCGACCTTAAAGAACAACAAGCTAATTATTAACCTAAATAAGTTGATCATTAAGTTGAGTATAAGAGGGGGTTGAAAAATTTTCAATCATCATTGAGAGACGTTTTCTAATCGCTATTATAAAGCTTTGCCCCTCTCCGTGCTGTAGGTTAAACTGCAACACACCTGTTATAAATTTATACCGTGAATCAGAAAAAACTTATGAAAAAAATGACACTAATGAACCCAGGCCCTGTCAACGTAACTGACAGGGTACGAGATGCCCAACTCCGTGGGGATCTGTGCCACCGAGAACCTGAATTTTCAGATTTAATGGGGTCAATTAGAAAAAAACTATTGCAAGCGTTTGACATCGAAAAGGAGTATTCGGCCATTTTAATAACTGGGTCAGGAACTGCCGCCTTAGAGATGGCAGTTTCATCGTGCCTTACTCCTGACCGATCGATGCTGGTAATTCAAAACGGCGTATATGGTAACCGCATCGGTAAAATGGCAGATGTCTACCGAATGAGCAAACATACAATAAATTATAACTGGGGTGAGATACCTAGACTCGAAGAAGTTGAACAAGCGCTACAAGAAAACTCCTCGATTGAAGTAATTGCCATGGTCCACCATGAAACAACAACTGGTCTACTGAATCCGCTTCCTGAAATTGCATTGCTGGCGAAGCAGTACGACAAGCGGTTGGTAGTAGATTGCATCAGCAGTTTAGGAGGAGATAAGATTAACTTTGGGCAATACCCTATCGATTTTGCGGTTGGAACCGCCAATAAATGCATCCATGGTTTGCCGGGTGTTTCCTTCGTTCTTCATAGGAAAAAAGATCTATCCCGGATAAAAGACATACCTGCTCGTTCAATATACTTTGATCTTGCAGAACACCTCAAAGTTCAGGAGCAAGGAGATACACTCTTTACCCCAGCAATTCAAGCACATTATGCTTTAAATGCTGCTCTCGAGGAATTGCTAGAAGAAACCGTCGATGGGCGAATAGAGCATTACCGGAAAATAGCTGAAGACTTACGCAAAGGATTTAAAGAAATTGGCCTTGAGTTTCTAATACCAGAAAGTCACCAGTCCAATTGTCTCACTGCATTAAAACTTCCCAACGGTCTTTCCTATGACTGGCTTCACGACAAGCTAAAAGAAAATGGATTCATCATTTATGCGGGACAAGGTCTATTTAATAAAAAAATTTTTAGAATCGCTAACATGGGAAACATTGAAGATGAAAAATTCGATCTCTGCTTAAAAGTTCTCAAAGAATGTTTCACAAAAACCGGAGAGTAGGAGAATTTTATATGACTTTGTATGAACTGATGAACGAATACGCTACCGCAAATCCTTCTCCACCTAACAAGGAGGACTTAACACCCGAACTAGGTGAAAGCCTATCTCTTCTTCATTCAAGTTTAATCGAATGTGATCTGGCAAGCGAGGAACAGGGAGGAACATCTCGTTTAATCGCAGACCCCTGTGATATCGACCCCTCGCATCTCAGTCACTTCATTGTGGCTTACCTACCGTTTAATTCCATTACCGAAAAAACAGAAATCAATCATGTGCTTTTTGAAATATACTCTTTTTTTAACTGGCTAGATAAAAAAAAGATCTCTCATGGATTCGCAAACACAAATATTTCGCAACTAGTAAAACAGCTATGCGCCAAGCAGGAACGATGCCTCAAGCTCAGCCAACTACTAGACAGCGAATCATCCCGAATCCTTAAAGACCCACCAGTTATCCAAAATACGCTCAACGATGTATTTTTGGTTAAAAAAATTGAAGGGAATTTTGTCTCACTTAAAGGACGCCATCAGGAAAAACTCCTACGACTAAGGCTTCCACCCGACACCATTAAACTCATCCAATTAGACGATTATCTAGATTTGACTGTGGGAGACACTTCTGAAAAATGGGTTTTACTGGAAGCAGGCCAAGCCTACCCAAAAATAAAAAAGTAATGCACATCTAAAGAAATTTTCTTGAATTAATAACCTCTCACTTATTTACATTGTGACGTCTAAACAATAGACTCCAGGGAGTTTTTCAAAAAGACCCAAGACAACGAAATAGACCAATCCGTCGAACGGAATTTCAAAGTATCAGACTAACTACCTCTCGTTGGTTTATCCATGATTTCAAGGCCTTAATATGAGCAAATTTATTTAATTGACTAATTAAGGGTTGAAAGAGGCCATATAAATAAAAACCAAGGCCGACAAACATTAACTTGAAAAAACGGGTGAAATACTTTACAAAGACGTCTTCAAACAAATAAGTCTGGTCGAACACGAGTTATCTGATCTCACTAGCCTCCACGAGTTCCGACATGGAATTTAAAATTAATTATCAAGATATGTTTTGGGCTGCTCTGAGCCCAGAGCTCACATTGTTGTCTACCGCATTTTTTCTCCTACTAATTGGTCTAAAAAAAAAATTTAACACCAACGAATACCTATCCAAGGCAACACTGGTGGGCATTGCTGTTTCGTTTTTCTTTTCATTTGCGTTATGGGGAAGTGCTCCAACCATAGGGAACGGTCTACAACCAGACATGTTCAGCAATTCGTTGATCCACGATAAATTTGGCCAGGGGTTTAATATTGTTTTTTTACTCATGGCAATATTCGCAGTCCTCGGATCAGTCAAATATCCACAATCCGATCACGAAAATAAATCTGAATATTTTTCTCTGATACTTATGGCAGTTGTGGGAATGATGTTTTTAGCAAAATCCGGAAACCTGATCACTGCGTTTGTCTCGCTCGAAATATTTTCTATTTCTCTGTACATCCTTTGCGGTTTTTCAGCTAAACATGGTACAGGAAAGGAAGGCCCATCAAACGCTCCTGACTTGAAATGGGCAACCCTTGCCTCACAAGAGTCAACTGTCAAATACCTTCTAACAGGTGCATTCGCTTCTGCAATTTTAGTTTATGGGATGGCCCTGATATATGCAGGCACCGGCACAACAGAAATCCGCCTTATCGGTCAGCTTTTGCATTGCGATGAAGCGGGAGAATGCACAAACCCTTACAGTCGTAACACACTCGTATATATTGGAATGGGCTTGTTATTTTCTGGGCTTGCGTTCAAGGTTTCCCTTGCACCATTCCATTCCTGGACCCCAGACGTTTACCAAGGAGCACCCACTCCCATTACTGGTTTCATGTCTGTCGCCACAAAAGCCGCTGCCTTTGCATTGATCGCAAGATTTTTTTTTACTGCATTTTCAGAACTACACAGCATATGGATGCCCTTTCTTTTTGGAATATCAGTCCTCACGATGTTCGTAGGAAACATCGCAGCTATTTTTCAGGATGATGTTAAACGAATGCTCGCTTACTCAGGTGTGGCTCACGCTGGTTATTTGCTTATAGGTATTGTCGCTAACAGTCAGGACGGCGTAGCAAGTCTTATATTTTATCTCAACGTCTATCTCTTCATGAATATCGGAGCATTTGCAGTTGTTTTTATAATGGAGGGAGAAGGTGAAAAAGGAAATTCTGTATCTCGTTTCAAAGGGCTAGCCAAAAACCACCCGTTACTCGCTGGAGCAATGAGCCTATTTATGCTTTCTCTTGCCGGGTTTCCCCCGACCGCAGGGTTCTTTGGAAAACTTTACGTTTTTATGGCCGCCATCAAACAAGGATACATCTTGATCACCATCATGGCAGTCATTGCCACTGTAGTCTCCGTTTATTTCTATTTAAGAATCATTGTCATGATGTATTTTCATGAAAACGAGAGTGAAGAAAAAGTAGTCATCCACCGGGGCATGGGAACCCTCATTGCTTTAAGTACCATCGCTATTATTTTGATTGGGTTCTTTCCCTCAGGTCTGATGGGTATCGCGTTGGACTCGATTCCCTTCTAATCTAACCTGCAAAGGTAAAACATACCCAGGCACATGAAAAAAAATCCAGGAAATGTACCTTGCTTAAGTTTTCTTGACTTGTGCTAAATCACAATAAATCTTGGGCTACCAACCGATAAATTAAGCAATACTAGTTGCAACATAATGGCTAGCGCTCTAGCAGGAAAGTAACTGGACCATCATTGACCGATTGCACTTTCATATCTGCCGCAAATCTTCCCATGGCAACCTTAAGCCCCGATCGATTCAATAACTCGACATAACCTTCGTAAAGTGTCCGAGCAGTAACGGGGTCTGCCGCCCTATCAAACCCTGGACGTCTGCCACGCGAGCAGTCTCCAGCAAGGGTAAACTGAGGAACCACTAAAATATCACCCCTAACATCAACGCATGAGAAGTTCATTTTACCGCTATCGTCGGGGAAAATCCTTAAGTTCAAAGTTTTCTCGACAAGAAAACAAGCTTGATTTTTGCCATCCCCTTTTTCAGCACCAAAAAAAACCAGGATACCCTTATCGATATTGGCTATTTTCTCCGTGTCAACATAGACAGAGGCACTAGTTACACGTTGCAAAATCAACTTCACAGATTACAACTCGAATAAATATTTATATTTAAAAAAAGACGAGGAAAACCTAACAAAAAAAACTACGACGATAATCACAGCCAAAGTTTTATCGTGCTGAAAAAAAACGTGTCTCTGTTCCTTCTGGTCCGATTTTTACTTTAACCTCCCCATTGCACTTGGGGCACTTACCTTCGTAAGCGTTTTTTCGGCCTGCGCCAGCGAAAATGCGCCCGTCAC
>JBGTUV010000093.1:0-5174 GCA_041938985.1 Candidatus Nitromaritima sp.
TTTGAACACCTAGTGTACGCTGCTGCGGAAAACGATCAACCCATGACACTGGATATATTCAAGAAGATTTATAGAAAACTACTTGAAAAATATTTTGGAGAAGATACTATTCTTGATGATTGCCTATCCATCGAATGTTTTCGGATTCCACACTTTTACTTTAGTTTTTATGTCTACAAGTATGCCACCGGAATATCCGCCGCTTATGCCTTGGCGGACATGGTCTCGGAAGGAGGCGCAACAGAACTAAACGATTATTTAAACTTTTTAAAAGGAGGTGGATCGAAGTATCCTATCGACCTACTGAAAGGTGCTGGGGTAAACATGGCCTCTCCGGAACCAGTTCACACCGCTCTAAAAAAGTTTTCTGCTTTGGTGAATCAGCTTGAGGCTTTAACTAGCTAACATTTTTATTACTTTCAATTATAGAGGAATACTATTTTGAAAAAACAAGGGAATAACCGGCAGTCCCACCGAGGGAACAGTCAAAAAACAGATAACTCGAATGTATCGAGCAATAGTCAAAACTATAATAATGAGAATAAAAACTCGAACCGAAACGCTAGACGTGGAAAAAAATCACACGAACCACATCTTTGGGCTTCGTCCGCTTCCTCATCCACAATATTGACCTCCCACCTCTCCATGGTCAATAGGCGAAACCAGGATGGGTCAGGAAAAAATACGGGAAATGGAATAGGAAGGTCAAGCGGGAAACCAAGAGTACCGTCTAACCATAAAAAAAATGGGCGAACCCGAGACGGGGCTCAGCAACACACCAATAAAAGGTACCCTAATAATAAATCTAACTCAGCCCACATAAAACAATCACCCAGTGAAGCACAAACTACCTCTAATGCTTCGGCGCAAGGGGAAAAAAACGAACATAATGGAATTTCTAAATCTAAAACAAATACCTTTGGTATAGATCCATTCGAACTATTTTGCGCTTACCATTTAGGGATCACACCTCAGAATCAGTATCGCCCATCAAATATTAATGATGTGGCTAACCGTTTTAAAATTGACGTTGGTACGACTCGACAAATATTAAAAGAGTATGAAATGGACTCGGCATCTTTACTTGACCGAGACTTTGATATGGCCCTTGCACAACTTGACATTCAGGTTGCACCGGAAGGAATCAACCGTACCGAATTAGGGAGAAGTATTTTCGAGGATTTCTTAGAAGCTCCGATAAAAAAACGGGACTGGAAAAAGATTTTAGAGGACGACAAAAAAGAAAACGCAAAAACATTTGGTCAACGATAGCTTTAAAACCACCATCAGTTAAAAATCTTAATTAAGGTCTGCCCCTAAATTCACACGCTCAAACTTTAATCCCTCCCGCACGATCCTATCCTGTAAGCCTTTAGCCTGTCTGTTAGAACACTTTAAATCGTTCATCAACATAGAAAACGCAAATCGTTCTCCATCAGCTGATTGAAAATAACCTGATAATGCGCTAACAGAATTCAACGTCCCTGTTTTTACCCGTGCACGCTCTACTCTGTTGTGTCCATTCATTCGTTTTAAAACATTGCCGTCCCTACCCATTACCCCTAAAGCAGAAATAAATTCTGGGTAGACTCCAAGATCCTCGTACATATCCTGAAGCACCGATACAATCTGATCTGGACTCAGTCGGTTTTGTCTCGACAAACCAGACCCATCTAAAATGAAAAATTCCTCCGGTTTATATTTTAGAGACTGCATATATTCATCCATCGCGCGTAAGCCATTTAGAGTAGTGCCCGGAGGGCCATGAATCTCCGCACCAATAGTTTTTAAAATCTGCTCAGCAACAAAATTATTACTAAACTTATTCAATCCTCTGAGAATCAGAGAAAGTGGCATCGATGAATGAATCGATAACTCATAGGCATCTTCTGGAATAAAACCCACTCGAACCTTACCCGTTACCTCAATCCCTGCTTGGCGAAGATACTCTTTAAAAACTCTTGCTGCGTAATACACAGGTTGGGTTATATTCAAGTAGTATGTTTCTCGCAAATGATTAACTGATATAACCCCAGATATGGTGATTTCATTATGACCACCCCGATCGATACGATTAACTATCAATCGACTGCGTTTTGACTTTGAGACTGTTCTCGCCCGATTGTCCACCCGTATAAACTCTATATTTGGGTCAACTACCACGACCGGCCTATCGCCTGGTTTTCCCCCAGGGGTAACATGAACCGTGACCGTATTGAAGTTGAACGATAAAGCCCCCAAGGGGGCGTTGTATGCCTCCACGCCTCCTTTTTTCCACGTTTTAACACGCAGATTATTATCGAAAAACGACTCATCAGCAATGATATCCCCATGAACCTTACGAAGAGGAATATTTTTCAACTCGTTTACCAAAAGCCACATCTGTTCACTAACAAGATTTGGATCACCAAACCCTTTGATATAAATATCACCTCCTAGAATTTCTCCGCCCACCGGCATAGTGGCATACAAGCCAGTTTTGAATCTGTAGTCCGGCCCCAATCGTTTCAAAGCCATAGCAGTTGTCAAAAGCTTTACATTCGAAGCTGGCGCAAATAAGCGATCGCTATGAACAGAGTACAAGGTTTTATTTCTTTCGAGAGAATGAATTTTTATCCCGAAGTTTTGTTTTCGCAAACAAGAGTGCCCCAAAATAGCTTCCACAGTTTTGGCAAAAACAGATTCGGCCGACTCTGGTTTCTGCGCATGAATCTTTTCGGGGAGCAACCAAATAACCGAAAGAAAAGCAATTGTGAAAATTATTTTTATTTTAGATATCGTCTTAATCATCAAAAAATACTAACGCCTAATTTATGAGAACTCAAATATCATTCATTCTTTAAACAAAAAACTTTCCTTTAGTCAAGTTAATGCCTAATTAAAATATACGAGAATAATGGTTTCAAGTACTATATGTTAATCGTAACGAATCATCGAAACCACAAAGATAGAAATTTGATTATATAAAATGCCTAACGGATAGACCTTATCATCTACCTTTTTGTAGATTTACTTGGACTCGGGTACTAAAAAACGAAATCAAACCTTTGCCCAAAGAAAAATCTGGACCATTTTTATCCCCGACGTGATACTGTTTGGAATTAAGCTTGTCTCACTGATAAACCAACATCTTTTTTATTGTTAGTCCATTCTTTTTTAAATTATCCATGAAATATGATCTTTTAGGAATTGGGAACGCATTAGTTGACATTGAGGTCTGTGTTGACGACGAATTCATAAAACAAAACTCTCTGACCAAGGGCGGGATGACTCTGTTGAGTGCAGAAAAGCAGAATAAAATTTTAAAAGAACTTCATGGACTCTCAACAAAGATTTCATCGGGTGGCTCTGCCGCCAATACAATCCATGGGCTAAGTATCCTTGGTGGGGAAACCTACTATATCGGAAGGGTTGCCAATGATGTTTATGGAAAACACTACGTCGAGGATATGCGTTCTTGTGGTGTCTCATTTTCAGGAACTGGAAATAGCCCCAGTGATACGGGAACCTGTGTCATTTTAGTTACCCCTGACAGTGAACGGACCATGCTCACGCACCTTGGAGCATCCTCTTTGTTACACCCTGATAATGTGGATGAAAAAGTTATAAAAAATGCTGGGATGGTTTATATCGAAGGATACCTTTGGACCGGAGAGGACACATGCAATGCTGCCGAAAAACTATGTAAAATCGCCAAAAAGAATAAAACTCCCGTTGCGTTTACCCTAAGCGATGCCTTTATTGTCAATAGTTTTAAAAAACGACTCATCGACTTTATTCGACAAAATGTTGACATCCTGTTTTGTAATGATATAGAGGCTAAGGCTATGGCAGAAACTGAGGATACACAAGAAGCATTTGATGCTCTCAAAGGAATGGTCGAAACTGTATTTGTTACCAGGGGTGAAAATGGGTCTTGGGCTTCCAACCCAACTGAAGAAAAAATTACAGTGAATGTGTTCCCAACAAAGGCAGTCGATGCTACTGGAGCCGGTGATTTATTTGCAGCAGGAGCATTATATGGAATCATTAGAAATTACAGTTTGAAAGACTCGGCTATTATAGGGTCCTACTGCGCATCCAAAGTTGTTTCCCATATGGGTGGGCGTATGCCTGTTGGTTCGGACGTTAACGCAGAAAAAATTATCCAAAAATACCAAAAGCTTTAAAAATGTGCGTTGTTAATCATTAATGATTATGGCGCTTTTTGCGTACGATGATAGGCGATCCATATATCACAATGTCCTTTAGTAAATGCTTCAAACCCCATCAAGCGTTGTTTCCAGTTCGGTTTTAAAATGCGGTAGCATTCCTCTGCCACCGCATCTAAGTACTCTCCAAACAAACGTTCCACATCCTTTGTTTTTGATCTGCTACGCACATCAAGAAATGACACCTTTTTAATAGCCTCAATACTAGCTTTTCTTGACGCGTGGTAATATTCAAGGACTTCTTTCATCTCCTCTTTCGAGCCAGGGCGATGGAGGTGACCAGCAATATAAACATTAAAATCAAGTTTGAGTGCTTTTTCAATCCCTTTCATTTGGCTTAAAATATCTGCAGTGTAAGCAAAATTCTTAAATGGAACTGACTTAGGTGTAACTGTATCCACATACATCATAATCTTTCGAGAGGGAATATAAATTATAGAGTTACCTTCCCCATGCCCTTCTCCCGGATATATTAACTCGATGGTAATGCCGCCTATTGAAAGACTATAGTTTGTCCCAAAATTAATATGTGGCAGAGGACGTTTCTTATCCTTATATTTCTTGAGGGCTTTACCTGTTTCCACCTGAGCAACTATCTGCACCCCATCGCCTGCAAAAAGGTGTGCGTCCCCAATATGATCAATATGCGAATGAGAATAAATCATGAATCTAATCGGCTGACTGGTAATTTCTCTGATAGCTTTCTTGAGTAGTTTCCCTTTCCCTTTTATAGGGTCGGTGATAACTACACCATCTGAAGTAACAATAAATAAATTGTTGTACACTCCCGTCGAAAAAAAATAAACTTCTGAAGCAAGCTGTTTTATTAAGTAGCCTTTTTTTCCTATAGACGGGAGAGGCTCGTAATAACCATCCGGTTCAAAGTTATCAACATGAGAGTTTTCTGGTGATGTGGCGCAACCGGAAAAAGCCCATATCATGATAATAATCAAAGGTCTTGAG
>JBGTUV010000094.1:0-5169 GCA_041938985.1 Candidatus Nitromaritima sp.
GGTAAAGATGAGGCAATTACCCAGCGCCATGAAATTACGAGTAGCAAACTTCCCATTACCAGGGATGTGAAAAGAGAACTTGACATCGAACTTGAGGAAAGAATACCCCAGATCCGTCCGCGCCAAAACTTTGGATACCAACTCCTGATAAGATTTGCCATGGAAGGCCAACCTGCTGACTTTGCAAGCATGGCAATAAAAAACGCAATCGAGAAGAAAAAGACTTTGGACACCATGCCAAATATTGCAGTAGCCAACATGCAAAAACCAATGGAAATAAGAAACACTTTACGTCCTCCAAATCGATCAGCCATAACTCCAGTTGTAAGTTTTCCGACCAGTGTTCCCGCAGTTCCCCAACCAAGAATAGCTCCCCACATAGTTTTATTGAGTTCTAACTCTGGATCGTCTAGCATAGCTGGGCTTGATATGACAACAGTTGTCCTGCAAATATTAAGTACCGCATAGGCCCCATATATGCTGGCCAGAAGTACCATTTCCCAAAAAAACTTCGGGTCACCTTTTAATCTGGTAGTTAAATTCATGGTGTAAACCAAGTCTGATAATGAATTACTATGACACCGGTGCTCATGTTTTTTAGAGATGCCGTGTCAAAAGATCCTTTTGATATATTTTATTTTCATTGTCTTGCGCCAAGGGTCGTTTTTTAGATAACCTTCATCAGATTCGCCTGATTCCCAAAAGTATGATGAAGAGTATCTTTTAGCTTTATGTGTTCGGGTGCCTCCAGTTGAGGATCTTTTTCGATAAGATCGAATGCTTCGCGCCTCGATAATTCCAATAGTTTTATGTCTCGCAATAGGTTCCCGGCTCTCAGTAAAGGTATTCCCGATTGACGTGTGCCTGTGAAGTCTCCTGGTCCCCGTATGCGCAAGTCTTCCTCGGCAATTGAGAACCCGTCTCGTGATTTAACAATTGCGTTTAGCCTGGCCTTCCCATCATCAGTTAATGCATGACTGGAAATAAGAAGACATTTTGACGCATATTTTCCACGTCCAACTCTCCCACGCAACTGATGAAGTTGAGCGAGGCCAAACCTTTCAGCGTGTTCGATTAGCATGACCGTTGCATTGGGGACATCGATGCCCACCTCAATGACCGTTGTGGCGACTAGCACATCTATTTCCCCATTTTTAAATTCAGCCATGATTTTTTGGCGTTCTTCTTTTTTAAGTTTTCCGTGAATGAGTTGGATTTTAAAATTAGGCAGTCTTCTATTTTGCAACTCATCGGTAACATCAATTGCCGCTTTTAAGTCAATAGACTCCGACTCTTCAATGAGAGGGCACACTACATAGGCCTGACGGCCTTCTTTAATTTCTTTTTCTAAGAGAGTGTATGCGGTGTTACGGGCGTCTTCGTAAAAGAGTTTAGTTTCAATAGGTATTCGTCCTGGTGGGAACTCATCTAAGAATGAAACATTCATGTCACCATAAAGTGTAAGCGCTAGAGAGCGAGGAATAGGTGTTGCTGTCATGATAAGAACGTGGGGTGTCAGGCCTTTCTTACTTAGGGCGTCTCTTTGCAACACCCCGAATCGGTGTTGTTCGTCAACAACAATTAGTCCCAGCTTTGAGAACTCTATTTTCTTTTGAATAAGAGCGTGGGTGCCGACAATTATTTGTGTTGTTCCGTTTGCAATGCAACTATGTATAAGAGATTTTTCTTTAGCGGTTCCAGAACTGGTGACAAGTGCGATTGTTATGTTTAAAGCTTCGCAGAATGGGCGGATACTCAGAAAATGTTGTTCAGCCAGAAGTTCGGTTGGGGCCATAAGTGCAGTTTGACAGTCGTTGTCCACTCCTGTGAGCAAAGCGATTAAAGCTACCACGGTTTTTCCACTTCCCACATCGCCCTGAAGGAGCAAGTTCATTGGTTCATTTCTTTCCAAGTAGCTCATGATTTCTCCGAGCACTCTTTTTTGCGCCTGAGTTAAATCAAAATTTAGGAGTTTGAGAAATTTTCGGATCATTTCACCGCGAGTTTTAAATGGTTGCCCGCATTCCTCAACCTCTAGGCGTCTTTTTTTTAACGCTAAGGCAAGTTGGAGTAGAAAAAATTCTTCAAAGATCAACCTTGCTTGAGATGGATCCTGAAATTTTTCCAGAAGTTTGATCGAAGCATCGCTAGGGGGGAAATGTGTCCTTTGAAGGGCTTTGCTCCTAGTGGGGAATTTGTAACGTCTTATTATTTTTTCTGGAAGAAACTCGTCAATAAGATTTTTATAGTCATCAACTACGTTTTTCATGATTGTCCGTAAAGATTTCAGGTGCAGGCCCTCTGTCGAATGATAGACAGGAACGATACGGCCTATTTCTAGTGACTCTGAACTCTCATCTGATTGAATTTCAGTATTTGGGTGAATTACTTCAAGCCCGCCGCCGCGTTTGTTATGGGTAGGCTTCCCAGAAAAGATCAATTTCCTACCCGCCTTTATTTTTTCTGTCATATAAGCTTCATTGAACTGAAACCATTTGACACGCACAAAGCCACTGTCATCTTGCACCAAGGCCTCAAATATTTTTCTGCGACGTCCAATGCGAATGGTTCCTGCATCAACAACTTTCCCGAAGAAGGAAACTGTTTCGCCAGGAACAAGTTCGGTGATTTTTTTCACCTGAGTTCGATCTTCATAGCGAAACGGAAGATAAAAAAGAGCGTCGGAAACAGTCTCCAAATTGATTTTTTTAAGAAGGTCAGCTCTTTTGGGTCCGACGCCCTTGATGAATTGGAGTGGATCATCGAGGGAAAGTTTTTTTGCTGCTGTGGATTTGCCGCTCATTAGTTTACAGGGCTAAATATAATTGTTGTGTGTGGGAGTGTGTATGTATGTTCTTTGGCAACATATTTATAGTGCTATTAAATTGTGTTTAGCCAATAGGCTTAAGACAAGCAAATGTACTTTACTTACAAAAGGCGGCCTAATAAAAGTAAATTTGACATGGGTAGATCAGGGTTATACTCTTGAAACAGCGCAACACAAGCAAAAACAGTTGATTAATCCATGGTTGTGCGATTTAGACTATGTGAGAATGAGTAGAAATGTAAAAATGGGTTTATTTTATGAATCTGGCAGACATAGCCGATGCGGTAAAAAGTTATCATCCCAATGCGGATCTAGATATCATATGGGGCGCCTATATTTATTCTGCCAAGGCTCACCAGAATCAGCACCGTCGTTCGGGCGCTGCTTATATTTCCCACCCTCTTGAGGTTGCGTTTAATCTAACACGATTGAGAATGGACGAGCAGACTATTGCTGCTGGTTTATTACATGACACAATTGAAGATACTCTCCTAACAGCAGAAGAGCTTCGAAGATTTTTTGGTGACGAGATTTATCATTTGGTAGAAGGTGTTACCAAAATCAGTCAAATTCAATTTTCCAGTCAAGAAGAAAGCCAAGCCGAAAATTACAGAAAGATGATCCTCGCCATGTCAGAAGACATTCGTGTGGTCTTAATTAAACTTGCCGATCGAGCGCATAACATTAAAACTCTCGGGTCGCTTAGTTCGGATGATCAACAGCGTATAGCACGTGAAACCCTAGACATCTTCGTTCCCATTGCTAATCGTCTGGGTATCGGGTGGATGAAAGATGAGTTGGAAGATGGCGCGTTCATGTACATGATGCCTGATGAACATGAATCGATTCGTGTCGAATTGGCTAGTGGTCAGAATTTGCGAGAGTCCTATGTTGAAAAAGTTCGGACTATTTTAGAAAACGAATTGATGGCATCGGGAATTACCGGGAAGGTGGTCGGGCGCTCCAAACATTTATACGGTATACATAAAAAAATGGAACAACAAGGAATTGAATTTGACGATTTGTACGATCTTACAGGATTGCGGATATTGACAACTTCCCTGAAAGATTGCTATGCAGTTTTGGGTCAAGTCCATTCACTATGGAAGCCTATTCCTGGCCGATTTAAAGATTACATCGCGATGCCTAAACCCAACCTATACCAATCTCTTCATACTGCAGTAATTGGTCCCGAAGGAGAGCGCGTGGAAGTGCAGATTAGGACTGAAATAATGCATAGGGTTTGTGAGGAAGGAATCGCTGCTCACTGGCAATATAAGGAAGGGGAAAAACTTAAAAACAAATCTATGGATCAGCAGTTGACTTGGGTACGTCATCTCTTGGAAACCCATAAAGAGCTTAAGAATCCAAAAGAATTCATAAGCTCCTTTAAGGTGGATTTATTTTCAAATGAAGTATACGTTTTTACACCAGAAGGTCGTGTTATTCCTCTACAACGCGGGTCCACCCCAGTGGATTTTGCTTACGCGGTTCATACTGATATTGGGGACCATTGTGCAGCAGCCAAGGTCAACGGGAAAATAGTTTCATTGCAATATAAACTGAAGAATGGCGATCGGGTTGAAATAAAAACCACTAAAACTCAGAAACCTAATCGGCATTGGCTTTCATTTGTAAAAACATCTAAAGCTCGTGGTAAGGTTTTACATTTTATCAACTCTGTTGAAAAAGAGAAAAGTCTTAGTCTAGGTACGGCTTTGTTGCATAAGAGCTTGGCAGAATATGAAGTTGACCCCTCGGAATTTTTAAAAGGAAAGGTTTTTGACGAGACACTTCGTTCAAGTGGATTTGCAAATCTTGAGAGTTTGGTAAGAAGTATTGGTTTAGGTAAAGTCTCAACTCATCAGCTAATTGAGAAACTTTTGCCTAGAGAAAAAATTGAGGAGAGGGAACGCAAAGAAGCCGACCGAGTAAAGCTACGTGAGAGGACTCCTGATCTGGCGGGAGCTGTCAGCCTGAAATGTTTTGATGATGATGTCCTTTTACGTGTGAGCAAGTGCTGTCATCCGGTTCCAGGAGACCCCATCATAGGTTATATCACCAGTGGACGAGGGGTAACAGTTCATCACATTGATTGCAGAAATCTTCAATCGCTGGGGAACGAACCTGAAAGATTCGTTGATGTTGTTTGGGGTGATCACGCTAAGGCGGCGCATTCTGTTCGTATTTCAATCATAGCCGAAGACAAACCCGGTCAATTGGCAGAAATAACTCGTGTCTTAGCTTCATGCGATATTAATATTACGCTCGCCAATATACGCCAAGGATCCGACCAAAGGGCTAATTTCGATTTTTTCATTGAGGTAAATGACCTCGAGCAT
>JBGTUV010000095.1:0-5120 GCA_041938985.1 Candidatus Nitromaritima sp.
TTGGGGTAAAATCGCCACTCGAATAGAAGCGCACAAGAAGAAAGATGTTCCATAAGGAATTAAAAAAATACGGGGTCAAAAGACTAAATTTTGGAAAAGTTTGTTTTTCTTTTGACCTCTAGAGGTTAGCTCGGGTTATCCCCAAAGTTCTTCGGGCATTTCTAGCCGCTCAACTTTTTTGCCCTGACCGATGTGTTGATCAAGGATTTCTTCGACATCCTCAGGCGTAACTTTGTTGTACCAGACGCCATCTGGGTAAACAACCATGACCGGTCCCATTGAACAGGGACCAATGCAGGAAGTATTAGTGAGTAATACTTGGCCAAAAAGGCCTTTTTGTTCAATCGCCATCCCCATTTTTTCCATAAGGGCCATGGCGTTGTTTTCTCCACAGGATCCCCTTGGATGTCCAGCGGGTCTCTGATTAGTGCATATAAAAATGTGATGATTTGGTTTCGGCATTATATTCTCCAGAAAATAGAATTCAGCTTGTGAAGCTTAAATCAGATGCTCAAAAAACTAAAGGGATTTTATTATTTTTTCGTAAAATAAGCTTATGACCATTTCTGCTGCCTCAAAGAACAACTTTCCTAAAGCCCGTTTCGGTCCTTCTTATCTTTCCACAACAATGGAAAAAATATTTAAATGGTCTGCTTCTGGAATCCATTGCGAGAGGCTAGAAGGGGATGCTTCAGAGCGTTCCTATTTTAGAGTATCACAAGAAAATAGTGGGGGAGCGCATGGGATGGGACTTCAAAAGAGTCTCCAATCGTTAATTATCATGCAACTTGAGAAGCTCGTTATAGAAGGGGAAACAGATTTCACCCGGGTTCTAAAATTTCTTCGAGCGCTTGACCTCCCCGCACCGGAACTTTTTTATTACGATATTCCAAAGGGGCTATTATTTTTAGAAGATTGCGGGACAATGACGCTGGAAGATCAACTTAATGCGTCCCCTCAGAGTAAGGCACAGTTGTACCGTCAAGCCGTCGAGCTATTGGTTTGCATGCAAAGCCGAGCCACTCATTCGATCGATTCGACATGCCCTGCTTATCACCGTAAGTTTGATGTTAAAAAGTTAATGTGGGAATTTAATTTTATGTTAGATCACTATGTGGATGAATTCTGTGGTTCTCCACTTGAGAGTTTGGCTAGAAAAGAATTGAGAGAGGCCTTTACCCCTCTTTGCGAATCGCTTGCGGCAGAGAAACTTTGTTTTACACATAGAGACTACCATTCGCGCAACCTGATGTTTAATCAGGGGCGTTTGGTTCTTCTCGACTTCCAGGATGCCCGTATGGGTCCCTGTCAGTATGATCTAGTGTCTTTACTTAGGGATTCATATGTGGAAATCGATGATGCCTTGACTGAGGAGTTGGTTGATTTTTATATTCAGCTAAAGGAAAAAGAAGAGGGGCAGAAGGTGGACCGAGAGAAATTCGGTCGAATATTCGATGAGATGTCTATTCAAAGAAATCTCAAGGCGGTAGGAACTTTCGCATACCAGAGTGTGAAGAAAAACAATAATCGATATAAAGATTTCATTGCTCCTACCCTTGGTTACGTTCAGAAGACCTTGATGAGGCAGTTTAAGGGTACTTCTCTGCAGAAGGTGCTTTTAAAAAACATTCCCGGATTGGATCAGGAAGGGACGTTTGACCTATGATGTCATTATTACATCGTTACGTTCTTAAAAGGTTTATTTATTGCTATGCATTATCGGCGGCAGGACTTATAGGGATTTTTCTTGTTGTCGATTTTTTTGAACGGGTTGACGAGTTTATTCGCCGAGACGTGCCATATTCGGATCTTGTTTTCTATTTTATTTGCAAGATACCGGGCGTAGCTTTTTATATGGCACCACAGGCTGTCTTGTTTGCGACAGTTGTCACTTTAGCTGTCTTGGCACGTGATAACGAGATTACAGCCATGAAAGCTGGTGGGATAGGTGTCGTAGGGATTACCCTTCCAATTGTAGGTGCATCGTTTGTGATCGCTTTGTTAGTTCTTGCAAGTAATGAATATGTTGTCCCCATTGCAACCAAGAAGATGAATTATATTTTCAAGGTTAAGGTTCAAGGAAACCCCGTTTATGGAGATACTTATATCCAAATGAACGACAAATATAATGGGGGAATCAAGTGGTTTATAGCAAAAGACAGGGCTATTTGGAATATTCGTCAGTTTGATCCTGAAGAAGGTAGAATTAGCGACGCTAGAATTTTTTATAGATTCGATAATGGATTGATCCGCAAACGCATTGACGTCAAAGAAGTAGTTTGGAGTGGCACGCATTGGGAATTTATCGATGGTTTTCTAAGGACTTTTGATCAGGAAGGGCGTGGCACAACAGAATACTTCGAAAAAAGGGTCATCCCAGTTTTGGAAACTCCGGATGACTTTGTGAGAAATATAATTATTCATAGTGATGAGATGAGTTTGCGAGAACTATACAAAGAAATTCAAGAGATGACGTTGGAGGGAAAAGATACTTTAAAACACAGGGTAGAATTTCATCAAAAAATATCATACCCATTTATTAGTATTGTATTGGCACTTCTGGCAATACCCCTTTCCTTGCGTTCGAGTCGTCACGGGGGAGTTCTGTTCTGTGTCGGGATTAATTTGGCCATGGGATTTGTGTTCTCGTTTTTGTATGCGATGGGAATTTCTCTTGGTTTTGGCGGATTTTTTAGCCCTCTTTTCGCAGCTTGGGGTCCTTTCATACTCTTTTCATCTCTCGGATTTTATCTCCTATTTACTCTGGACAGTGAATATATCATCCCTAGGTTGAGGTTATGACCTGTGTGGCATCGATCGATATAGGTACCAATACAGTTCGACTTCTTATTTTAGAAACAAAACCAGATGGGAGCCTACGCGAAGTAAGTCAGGTAAGAGCGATTACCCGGTTGGGTAAGGGGATGGACACAGAAAAAAAACTATTGGGTGATAGGATGGATGAAACTATTTCTGTGCTCACTAAGTTTCGGGATGAATGCCGCAAGTTTGAACCTTTAACAATTAGAGCAGTGGCTACCAGTGCTGTTAGGGAGGCTAGCAACCAGAAAGATTTTGTTTCGCGGGCAAAAAAAGAAGCAGGTTTGGAAATTAAAGTGATTTCCTGGGAAGAAGAAGCGGACTTGACGGTACAAGGGGTGCTATGGAAATTACCAAATATTGGAAAAGATATTTTGGTGTTTGATATTGGAGGAGGTAGCACGGAGTTTATTTTAGCTAGAGACAGAAAAATCGTTTCAGCAGTTGGAACACAGTTGGGTACGGTTCGGTTAACGGAAAAATTTATTTCACATCATCCAATAGATGTAAACGAGTACAAGGCATTAGAAACGCATCTGAGAAGAGAACTTAAGCTAGTCAAAGAAAAACTTTCAGGTTCCCCACCTGAGGTGCTTGTAGGTACAGCGGGAACCGTGACTACGCTTGCTGCAATTGATGGGGATGTTTACCCTTACGACCCTGAGATAATTCATGGAAGAAGACTTACTTTTAAGCGAGTCGAGGAACTTTTGGAAGATTTGAAAAATAAATCTCTTGCCGAACGGTCGGCAATCAGAGCCATAGAAAAAGGACGTGAAGATTTAATCATCGTCGGAGGTGCGCTGGTTCTTGAAACCATGAGAGTTTTTGAATGCAATTTATTGATAGTTAGTGAGCATGGGTTACGAGAGGGACTAGTGTTGGACACATTGAGTTAGGAGTAGTCTGAGTGGCTAAAATAGTGGGTACACCCATGATAGAATTTGACAAGATAATTCAATTAAGTTATGGTTTTTATTGACCTATGGCGACAAAAAAAGCGAAAATTAAAGGCAAAAACTTAGTTACGTTGAAGAACGTCAAAACGTCCTCAGGCCGGCCTATGAAGGGTAGGGATATTCTCGTCCAGGCACTGGAAAATGAGGGTGTGAAGGTGATCTTCGGGTATCCAGGTGGCGCCTCGATGGAAATTCATCAAGGGCTTACTCAAAGTAAAAAGATTCGCATGGTGTTGCCTCGACACGAGCAGGGGGGATCTTTTGCGGCGGGGGGTTATGCGCGAAGTACTGGCGAGATAGGGGTGTGTCTTGCGACTTCAGGTCCGGGTGCGACCAATCTCCTTACTGGTATCATGGATGCTAAGATGGATTCTATTCCATTGATTGCGATCACCGGGCAGGTTCCCTCCGCAGTTTTAGGAAGTGATGCTTTTCAGGAAACAGATATAGTCGGCGCTACATTTCCTATGGTCAAGCATAGTTATCTGGTACAGAATCTTGCTGACATCCCAAATATCATACATGAGGCCTTTGAGATTGCTAAGTCAGGTCGACCAGGCCCGGTACTTGTAGATATTCCCAAAAATATTCAGCAACAAGAGGTGGTACCAGACTTTAAGGTTAAGTTTGATTGCCCAGGGTATAAACCGAATTTACAGCCTTCAGTAATGCAAGTTAAAAAAGCTATCCACGCCATCAATGAAGCGAAGTGTCCCATTATATATGCTGGTGGTGGGATTATTTCTTCCCGTGCGTCAAGTGAGTTGAGGGCATTTGTAAAAAAAACGGGTATACCGGTTACGACCACTGTTATGGGCTTGGGGGCATACCCTTCTGCAGATAAATTGTCACTTAGAATGCTTGGAATGCATGGTGCTATTTACGCAAATATAGCAATGAATCATGCCGATCTTGTTATAGCACTGGGCGTTCGATTTGATGATCGAGTGACGGGTAAGTTGTCTGAGTTCTGCAAAGGAGCTAAGTTTATCCAGGTAGATATCGACGCATCTGAAATAAACAAAAACATAGAGATTGATATTCCAATTCAGGGTGATGTAAATCAGGCACTCAAAATGATGAATGACAGGATGGAGCCTAAAAAAAATATCGGCCCGTGGATTAGGCAGATTGATAAATGGAAAAAAGAATTTCCGCTTAAGTATGATTTGCATAAGAAGGACATTGTTCCTCAGCATTTAATCTCTGAATTGCAGAAGCTTGCGGATATACCGGCCTTAGTTCGTGCGTACATTTCCGTAATCGTTTCGTCCAAAATCGTTTTATGATATTACTGGTTTTAAAATGATTGTTTGGGGGATGGAATAATGACTTTTCATG
>JBGTUV010000096.1:0-5109 GCA_041938985.1 Candidatus Nitromaritima sp.
ACTCAGGTTGTAAATAGAAGATGACTCAAAAGTTTTAGGAGTTCCATGTTGAAAAGTGTGGACCAATCTACTTCTCATCTTATGAATAATAATCAGGAGGCTTAATAGAATGGCTATTGCGCGTGTCTGGATTGAGGAAGGCTGCATTTTTTGTGGTTTTTCAGAGCTTAACTGTCCAAAGGTTTTTAAGGTTAAACATGGGGAAAGTTCGCAAGTTATAAAAGGGGTTGACTATTCAGGTTTAGAAGAAAAAATCAAGTACGCGGCTAAGAGTTGTCCAGTGGAAGTGATCAAATATGAGGAGATTTGAATGGTCTCATAATAAAATGACTTATGAAAAATCTTTATATGCCATTTTTTTGTTTCAATAGTTATTTGCTCCACTAATATGGCGTCATTTATCCGACTTGTTTTGACAAAAGAAGAAGCATGATATGTTATTTTATACGTGCGATCATTTGGTTGGTAATGATGAGTAGAAGAATTATTAGAACAGAATATTTAATTCTCCTAATAAAAATAGAACTGACAGAACCGCAGTCACCATACTGCGAACTTAACTCTAATTTGAAAATTTTTTCCTTAATGACAGGTATTGACGAATTGGTTGCATAAGTACTTTTTGAGAAGTTTTCACAATTAGCGGGGAAAGTCCTGATGAGTATCCTTTTTACAAAAATGAGCGGCAGCGGTAATGATTTTATAATTATCGATAACCGCGAGTCACTTGTTAAAAATTCTGAGAAACGCGATTTTGTAAGTAGAATTTGCATTCCCAAGGTTTCTGTAGGCGCTGATGGAGTGATTTTCATTGAAAACTCTGAAAAGGTCGATTTTAAATGGGACTTTTATAACGGTGATGGCAGCTCTGCTGAGATGTGTGGGAATGGAGGGCGTTGCGTTGCCAGATATGCTTATGAAAAAAAAATTGCTTCTGACAAAATGGCTTTTGAGACCACAGCAGGAATTATCGAAGCAGAGGTTAAAGGAAATTATGTTCGTATTAAGCTGACAAATCCCGAGAATCTTCAAAGAAATATCGATATAGACTTAAATGGTAAAATGTATCAAGTCGATAGTCTCAACACGGGGGTGCCGCATGCCATAATTTACACTCGCGATATTATGGATGAGGATGTATTTGGTCTTGGCAGATGCATTAGATCACATCCTATATTTTCTCCAGCCGGAACAAACGTTGACTTTGTGCAGAAACAGGGAGAGAACGAACTTAGAATACGCACTTATGAGCGGGGTGTCGAGGATGAAACACTAGCTTGTGGGACAGGAGTTGTGGCTTCTGCCTTACTTGCGAGCAGAGCAGGCATGGTGCAACCACCTGTTTGTGTTGAAACTAAGGGCGGTGAAGTTTTGACTGTTGATTTTAAAGCAGTAAGCGAAGGGGAAAGCTTTGGAGATGTTTTTTTAGAGGGATCTGCGAAATTGGTTTTCGAAGGAACAATCGTTGAAATATAATAAACTGTAGGGCTTTCAAAAATACTCTGAAAAACTTATGAACAAGCAAGTAATTTTTATTAATTAAGCAAGGCAATCATTGGAGAATTGGCAATGTTTAAAGGGGTCTTTGTTGCTATTGTTACACCGTTTAAAAACGGGAAAATAGATGAGGAAGCCTTGCGGGGATTGATTGACTTTCAGATTGCAGGGGGTGTCGATGGGATTGTTCCGTGTGGGACTACCGGAGAGTCGGCAACATTAAATCACGAAGAGCACGATCAGGTTATACGGATTGCAGTTGATGCTTGTAAGGGGAAAGCTAGCGTTCTTGCTGGTACAGGTTCTAACTCGACTCAGGAAGCTATCCAGCTTAGCCGAAATGCGAAGAATGCGGGAGCCGATGGACTCTTGCAAATAACTCCTTATTATAATAAGCCGAATCAAGAAGGACTATACCATCATTTTTCATCTATCGCGGATGCGGTTGACCTCCCAATTGTCCTTTACAATGTTCCGAGTCGGACTTCGGTAAACATGGTTCCTGAGACGGTGGTTCGTTTGGCAAAAATCAAAAATATTGTTGGTACAAAAGAAGCTTCGGGATCACTTCAGGCAATAAGTAAAATCATAGACAATTGTGGGAAGGATTTTACTGTTCTTTCTGGAGACGACCCTCTTCTCTGGCCTATTCTTGCTATTGGTGGGAAGGGTGTTATTTCCGTAACAGCAAATATTCTGCCCGCTAAAGTTGCCGCATTATGTAAAGCTGCAGCCATTGGGGATATAGCAGGGGCACGATCTCTTCATTATGAATTGATGGATATAAACGATAGTTTATTTATTGATACGAATCCTATTCCTGTTAAAGCGGCGCTCCATCTTATGGGGAAAATAGAAAATGAACTTAGAGGGCCATTGATTGAACTGTCTAAGGATACTTTAGAAAGACTTAAAAAAGCTATGGCTTGTCATGGTTTGTTGGTCAGTAAATAAATATATGGAGATGTAGTTTAAGAAATTAAAGGTAGGTACATTCTTACTATTAAGTAAAGGAGAGAGGTTGATTAAAATAGTTGTAATAGGTGCTGGGGGTCGGATGGGTAAAACCATTGTCGCGTGTGTTGATGATACTGATGGGGTTAGCATCATAGGAGGAACTGAATACGGTGGTCATTCTTCTATTGGAAGCGATTTAGGGTTGCTAGCCGGAATAGGAGAAAAAGGTGTTTTTGTTGTAGAAAATATTGAGGATGCTCTAAAGGATTGTGACGTGATTATTGACTTTACGACCCCGGAGTCTAGCATTAAAACTTTGAATGCAGCGGTAAGTTACGAAAAATCGATTGTAATTGGTACTACTGGTTTTTCCGCAGAACAAAAAAAAATGATTAATCAAGCTGCAGAAAAAATTAGATGTGTTTTTTCTCCCAATATGAGTGTTGGTGTTAATGTTTTATTTAAAATTGCAGAGGACGTCTCAAAAGCTTTAGGCGATGCTTACGATGTTGAAATAGTTGAAGCGCATCATAAGTTTAAAAAAGACGCGCCTAGCGGAACAGCAGTTCGACTTTCCGAAATCATAGCAGATTCTCTTGACCGTGATATAGATCAGGTGGGTGTTTATGGACGGCAAGGAATAGCAGAGCGAACGCCTAAAGAAATTGGCATACACACCGTGCGCGCCGGTGATATTGTGGGTGAGCATAGGGTGCTGTATGGAGGAATGGGAGAAACTCTCGAGCTATTTCATCGTGCGCAAAGTCGTGAGACGTTTGCCCGAGGCTCTATACGTGCTGCGAAGTGGGTTGTTAATCAATCCCCAGGGCTTTACGATATGCAGGATGTGCTGGGACTTCGTTAAAATAAGCAAGGTTCTTCCAATTGGAAAACCTAAGTGCAAGTTGTGACATGAAAATCCTAGGCCAAAAACTAAACCGTCGGTTTTTCTTAAGTTTGTTTTCTTTGTCCGCGCTGACTACCTTTCTCCCCGGGAAGGTATTTGGAGTTTCTGATTATCGACGAGACAAAAATATTCCTAAGCAGTACGTTCAGAATCGAGACCGTCCTGGTTTTTTCATTCGTAGCGCTAATCCATTTATGGGAGTTGATGTAAATGGATGGAGTCTGTCTGTTCGGGGAATGGTGAAAAACCCGATAACCTTTGAATATGAAGATTTATTTGGGTTAAAAAAAACTTCCCAGGTTTCACGACTGAAATGTGTCGAGTGCTGGTCAGCCACTGCCCAGTGGGAAGGATTTCGTTTCCAAGAGGTGATAGACCGCGTCCAACCCGATGCTAATGCGAAATACGTGTACTTTCAGTCGGCAGATTCTTACTACGAAAGTTATACTCTGAAAGAGTTGGTTCGACCACGCGTCCTCATGATATTGCGCATGAATGGCAAACCATTGAGTAAAGACCATGGATTCCCCCTTCGACTGATTGCCCCATTCAAATACGGGTACAAAAATATCAAGTATATTACTAGCATTGAGTTTACCGATTCAAGGAAACGTAATTATTGGTCTAATCACGGACCTTATTCGGTTGACGGTACCATCCAACCTGGGACAGATCATCCTCTAGATTTTAAAAAGAAACCTTTGCCGATTAATGGTGGCGAAGTGTTTCACCCATTCGACAAACGACCTTTATGAGACGCTTCCTGTTAGTAGTTTTTTCTCTTCTGTTTATTTTTACGTGTAGTAAAGATGGGGTTGATCAAATAAAGGTAAATATACCTGAAGGAATTACCGTCCCAGAGGGTATGGTTTATATACCAGTCGGGGATTTTATTATGGGTCACCCGGATGATTCTGAAACCGAAAAGGGAAAAGTCGTGACTCTGGAGGCATTTTTCATTGATCGATTTGAAGTGACCCGGGGACAGTTTAGTACCTTTAATCCGGATTATAGTTTTCACCCTCAAAAGGCTCGGTTCCCAGTTTCAATGGTAACCTTTGAACAGGCACAAGGATATTGCAAATGGAATGGTAGGCGACTTCCTACTGAAGCCGAGTGGGAAAAATCTGCTCGTGGCCCAGACGGGAGAAAGTGGCCGTGGAAAATATACTATGAACACCCGAATAATGGGTTTTCTGGATTTTTGCCAGAGGCGGTAGACTCTAGAGAGGAGTGGATTAGTCCATACGGTGTGTATGGAATGGGACATAACGTTTGGGAGTGGACGTCAGATTGGTATATATCTGACAAAACTCCTAAAGCTGATAGTAAACGTTATAAGGTTATTCGCGGAGGACTTACTCAAACACATACGGCGATTAAATTCACACCAACTTATTTCAGAAATAAGATGGAGCCAACAGCATATTTCAACTTTATAGGATTTCGCTGTGCCTGTTCAATAAATTGTGGGTAGAGAAAATTGAAGGAATTGAGAAGAGAGAGGGAAGTTTCTTAAAAGTCGCCGTCACCACGAAGATGACGCGTGATTTCATCAGCCGCTTTTTGGAACAGTCTTGCCTTGACACCCCTTACCCAGGCATCAACAGTCCATGCTCCCACCATGTCGCCTTCGTCATAAAGTGCTGCTTTTACTTCCATAGTCGATTTTGAAAAAGCGCTACCTTTCCTATAATTTAAAACTTTATACTTAAGGATGTATTTAGGGTTTTCATGGGTAATGATAA
>JBGTUV010000097.1:0-5069 GCA_041938985.1 Candidatus Nitromaritima sp.
AAAGAACGTAAAGAATATGAGCAAAAACTAAAACAATGGGAACAGGATAATAAAAAAGCTATCAAACCTCACGAAGTGGAATCTGACGAACTAGAAGAAGAAAACGATAAACCCACCGAACCCCCAGAAAAATTACCCTACATTTTGGTTGTCATAGATGAGTTGGCTGATCTTATGATGGTTGCTTCTAAGGGTGTAGAAGAAGCACTCACCAGACTTGCTCAAATGGCGCGCGCTTCTGGAATTCATTTAATTGTTGCCACACAGCGTCCTTCTGTTGACGTTTTAACCGGAATCATCAAAGCCAATTTCCCGTCTCGTATATCCTACAAGGTAACCTCTCGGGTCGACTCTCGAACTATTCTTGATGCCATGGGGGCCGAGAAACTTCTTGGAAAAGGAGACATGTTATTTATGCCGCCAGGAACTCACCGACTGTTACGAATTCATGGTGCAATGGTAAGTGACGAGGAAATTGAAAAGATTATAAGTTTCATTAAAGAACAAAAAAAACCTACCTACAAGGAGGAGATTTTTGAAGTTGCTACGACAGACAAGGAAAAATCTGAGGAAACGGAAGAATACGACGAAAGGTATGACGAAGCATTGGCATTAGTCGCAAAAGACCGACAAGCTTCTATTTCCTATATACAAAGAAGATTAAGAATAGGTTACAATCGTGCCGCAAGCATTATAGAAATGATGGAGCGAGATGGCGTGGTGGGCCCCTCAGACGGGGTTAGACCTCGTGAAATTTATGTCAACCCCATTCCTGCGGAGTAAGCCCAATTCATTGGAGAAACAATGCTTAATAATAAGCAAATATGTCCTTTGTCCTCCCTCTAACAAATTCGGCTGAGGATCAAACACAAAATCCTGTGCTTTTTATTTTCCTTGGTGCAAGCAATCTTGCTCGTTCCTTTCATGGATTGAAATACTGTATCGAACGATGCATATTCCCAAGGCCAGCGATTTTTATGCATGCCATGGGTCCAGGAAGGGGCTATCTCAGCCGCGGTGGGATACTCAACGCAGTCTATTCTCCGATTCTCAATTGCGGTATTCTTGAAGCAGTCCGAAACAAAAAAATAAAAGACCAGTCGGTAGTCGCTCTTATCACAGATATCGGCAATGACATTATGTACGGTGTTTCCTCGGAGAAAATCATTAACGGCCTGCAATACCTCCTTAACGCATTGGGTGAGTTTAAAACAAATATTTTTATCACTTCAATCCCCGTAGACCTCGAAAATGATATTAGTGAATTGCACTTTCACATCATCCGTCAGATTTATTTTCCAAAGAGTCCGGTAAAATACTCTCAGGCCTCAAACAATATTAAAGCTATCAACAAGTTCATTCTACAGTCTTCCAATAAGAAGATAACTGTAATCAATGACATGAAACAGTTCTGTGGTATAGATAAAATTCACTACAGTATCTTCAAAAGTCAATCAGCATGGTCCCATGTCGTTGGAAAATTAACTACTTCTCTTGGTACTAACGTTTCTCCAAAGTTCAAGACTTCAGAACTAGCATTATCTATAGCAAATAATGCCCTCCGAATATTATTAACCGACATGCTCGGCATAATAAAAAAAACCAAAGAAACATTCTAAAACTACCATGGGATACCTGCTCGCTATAACAAGAATGCTCGTTTTAGTCCCAACCTATATTTGTTTCGGACTGATAGGTTTTGCTTTACTTTTTATTTGTTTTTTGTCTAAAGAAAATTATTACCGCACTGTTGTTGTTTTTTCAAGACTATGGGCACAATGTTCATGCTTATTGCTTAATATTAAAGTTAAGGTAAACCATGAGTCCATGGTTGCCCCTGGGTCTCTTATCATTGCAAATCATGTGGGCGCACCAGATATTTTTGTTATGGGTTCTTGTTTTCCAGCTTTTTTTGTATCTAAAGCAGAGGTCCGGCGATGGCCTTTTGTGGGCTGGTTAACACAACTTGGCGCTACTATTTTCGTGGACAGAAACCGAAAGCAACAGGTTCGCCTCACGGTTGACCAAATTCAGTGCCGCTTGAAGGCAAAGTGCTCTGTAATTCTTTTTCCAGAAGCACAGGCCACAGATGGCAAGGATATTTTACCGTTTAAATCATCCCATTTTGAAGCAGCTATTCAAACTGGGAAACCTGTGGTACCTGTTGTAGTTTACTATCATGACAACAGAAAACCATCCGTTGCCTGTTGGTATAATATTAATTTCCTAACACATCTTATTAGACTTCTAAAACAACAACAATTGGATGTAACGGTTCAAATTCTACCCTCGCTTCAAGGGGAGACTGATCGAAGAATTCTGGCAAATAAATGTTACGATATTATGCGAAATGCACATTTAACTTTAGCGAAGCAAGCTGAAAACTAAATCTAGAATTTGCATTTCACCTTAGAACTATTTTTAACATTCTGCCTGACAATAATTTGATTTTAAAAATCAAACTAGTAATTTTTGAATATTTAAAATGCTTTTAGTATTCCAAAATAAAATGCCCCGTATTGATCCTTCAGCCTATATTGTTGAAAGCGCTGCGGTAATTGGTGATGTAGTAATAGGCGCGGAAAGTAGTATTTGGTTCAATGCAGTAATTCGTGGTGATGTTAATTATATTAGAATCGGAAAACGTACCAATATCCAGGATGGTTGTGTGCTTCACGTGGCTCGAAAAAAGTATCCGCTCACCATTGGAGATGAAGTAACCGTAGGGCACAATGCTACCCTTCACGCCTGTACCATTGAATCTCGCTGTCTTATTGGAATGGGCGCGACGATAATGGATGGTTCGACAATTGGGGAAAACTGTATAGTTGGTGCGGGTTCGCTAGTAACTCCAAGTACTACCATACAATCCGGAAGCTTGGTAATAGGATCGCCAGCAAAAGTTAAACGCAAACTGACCGAGAACGAAATCCGTTCGATTCTCGACTCGGCAAGCCATTATGTAAATGATATTAAAACTTATTCACACTAATGAACAAATCTCCGGGAAAAGGCCCTATTTCAATTTCACTTGGCGTAATAGGTGGAAGTGGAGCATATAATCTACTCACCGACGGAGTTCTAGGAGAAAAACAACGTACCTCTATTCTTGAAACTCCATTTGGAAAGAGCGCACCGATTCATCATTTCAGGGTTGGCAAATTAGAATACCTATTTCTGTCACGGCACGGAGAAAAAGACTATTCAATCACCGCTCCCTTTGTTAATTATCGTGCCAATATTTATGCCCTCAAGGAGTTTGGCGTTGAACGTATTATTTCTTGGTCTGGCCCAGGCATCATCAACACGTCTTTCAAGCCAGGTGAATATGCATTGCCGAGCGATATAATTGACGAAACACGAAACAGGCCAACCACTTTTTTTAAAGACCGCGGTATTGGTTTCATTCGTCAAAATGAACCCTTTTGTCCACAAATTCGCGAAGTAATTCATGATTCAATGCACACGGTTGGGTTTGCTCATCATGAGAAAGCAGTCTATGTCTGTACTGAGGGACCAAGACTAGAAACTCCTGCTGAAATTAAAAAATTTCGCTTAAATGGTGGAGATCTTGTTGGGATGACCCTTGTCCCAGAACTCTTTCTCGCCCGTGAACTTGAAATGTGCTACGCATCCATTTGCTATCTAACCAATTTTGCCGAGGGTACAATTACGCGTGAATTTAAAACTGGGGAGTTGTTTGAAGGTATGCAGACAAATCAAGAAAAAATCCAAGTTGAAGAATCCGTTTCTCGCTTTCCCAGTATTCTTGCTGGAACATTTCTAAGTCTCTCAAGAACTAAACGAACCTGCCACTGCAAGGACGCCATGGCTCGCTATAAAAAGAAAGGTGTGATTAATGATGACTGGCATACTTGGCTAGGTCCTGCATAAAAAATGGTACCCAATCGAATAGTTAGATACTTTTATTACCTAGGCTATGCCCTTGCTCAAACTGGCCGAACGCAATTCCCTGTCTTTAAAGATAGCCTAGGGGTTTTTTATGCCACCTACATGTATCAGGGGTACTACATAAAGGAACCACTTCACTATCCATCGGTATACGGTCTTAATTAATTTATCACCTTATTGGACCTAATTTACTAGCAAATAAAATTAATATATATCATCACCCTCTAACCAACTACTTATGAAGAATTTAATTTTGATTCTACTACTCACATTAACCATCACAAATTGCGACAAAACCAAGGAGACTCCCCTGCTACTACCAGCAGCAGCAGAACCTTCGGCAAAAATACATAACGATCGAGGAATTAAATATTTTCATGAGGGGAAATATTTAGACGCGTTGATCGCATTTACTCAAGCCAGAGTCGCAGATAGCACCGCCGGAGAAATCTATTTTAATCTGGGTTTGATGCAACACCTGAACGGCAATCAGGAAAAAACAAAAAATCTCTTTAAACAAGCTCACCAATTTGCAAATGGTAACAAAAAAATACTCGAGTCCAAGCTGATAGAAAAACATCTTGGCCCATGACCAGTTTTTTTCAAACACCTGCTTTTCTTCCCCAAAATACGAGTTTATTGAAACACTTGTGCCATTTAGGGCACCAATTCCTTGACAAACTCTCCCAAAACAAAGTACATTGCGCAATTACTTCTATTTATAGAGATTAAACCTTTTGATTCAGGAGAGTTTCTTGGCTAACCATAAATCTGCGCTCAAACGCAATCGGCAAAACGAAAAACGAAACGAACGAAATAAAACCAAACGTTCCAAAATTAAGAATGCGATAAAGGGTGTTCTCCTCGAGGTAGAGGAAAAGAGCGTTGAGAGAGCACAAAACTCTCTAAAGGAAGCATCGAAGATTATTTCAAAAAATGCGGGCAAGGGAGTAATTCATAAGCGGGCTGCCTCTCGCAAGATTTCCGGTCTGGCAAGGAAAGTCTATCAATTATCCACTTCAGCCTGAACAAATTCGCAAGAGCAGCGTCTCTAAAACTCCCCGAGGCTCCCTTCCGGAAGTTTTAAGCTCCCGATCCGCTTCCAACAAATACTTCATACCTTCTTGTAGTTTCGATCTATTAAAATTTTTTGTGTA
>JBGTUV010000098.1:0-5060 GCA_041938985.1 Candidatus Nitromaritima sp.
ATCAAATTTAGAGCGATTTCAAAATCGTTTATTGTTCAACATATGGCCAACAAATCGATATTAATTTTTGCTGATTCTTTGGGATTTTTTCTGGCATCATATATCGGACAAGTTATACATTTCTGTATACACGGATGACGAGGAGGCATTCGATATTTGGAGTCATGAAATTGGGATTCCAACTGACCGCATAACCCGGCTTGGAGAAAAAGACAACTTCTGGTCAATGGGGAATACAGGACCATGCGGTCCCTGCTCAGAAATTCATATTGACCAAGGAGAAGCCGTTGGATGCGGGAAACTAACTTGTGCCGTCGGCTGCGATTGTGATCGCTATCTTGAAATATGGAACCTAGTTTTCATGCAATACAATCGTGATGCGTCTGGGAACCTAACTCCTTTACCAAATCCATGCATAGACACGGGAATGGGTTTAGAACGACTAGCAGCGGTAGCTCAAGGAAAACTTTCAAACTACGACTGCGATCTTCTAATGAATATCATAAAAGAAGTCTGCAGGGTAACCGGAAAATCTTACGGCTTTAATAAAGAAGATGATGTTTCGATTCGGGTCATAACAGACCATGCTCGAGCAGTTGCTTTTCTGATTGGAGATGGAGTACTCCCCTCAAATGAAGGGCGAGGCTATGTGGTTAGAAGAATTATTAGACGAGCGCTGAGACACGGAAAACTTCTTGAACAAAGTGACCCGTTTTTTTTCCAAATTACAAATTATGTGGCAGAAATTTTCTCTGATGCTTATCCAGATTTCAAACAAAACTCAGCTTTTATCCATCGAGTAGTCCAAAACGAAGAATCGAATTTTGCAAATACTCTAAACTTTGGAATGCAACGCATGGATGAAATTCTCAACCATGTCCGCAAAGAAAAACTCAAACACATTCCAGGAGATGAAGTTTTCAAACTCTACGATACTTTTGGGTTTCCCGTCGATTTGGCAGAAGAATATGGAAAAGAAATTGGTCTGTGCCTAGACATGGATGGATTCAATAAAGCCATGCAAGTACAAAAAGAGAAAGCAATGGCTTCATGGAAAGGCTCGGGAGATAAATCAGTCTCTCCATTCTTTAATAATTTTATAAAAACTGAAGCGCCAACTCGTTTTCTGGGATACGATAAGACTTTGGCAGAAGGAGAAATTTTAGCGATTCTGAAAGACTCAAAACCTGTCGATTCAGCTGATGAAGGTGAAGAAGTTGAACTATTAATGAATCAAACTCCGTTTTATGGAGAATCAGGTGGTCAAATTGGGGATTCAGGGGTTGCATGGAACGAAGTCGCTCAACTAAATATCAGCAACTCAACTAAACCAATTTCAGAACTTACTATTCATCACGCAAAAATTACTCAGGGGATAATAAAAAAATTAGATACACTGACATTAAAAGTAGACTCGGGAAGTAGATCAGAAACAACGTTACATCACTCAGCAACTCACTTGCTTCACGCTTCGCTAAAAGAAGTGCTAGGAGATCATGTTAAGCAGGCTGGATCGTTGGTAACCGCTGATCGACTAAGATTTGACTACACTCATTTTTCGCCTCTGAGTCAAGCAGAAAAACATAGGATTGAAGAACAGGTTAATCAAAAAATTCGTGAAAACTTAACTGTTGCAACTTGCGAATTACCAATGGAAAAAGCGGTTAAAGAGGGCGCCGTGGCCCTATTTGGAGAAAAATATGGGGATGATGTCAGAGTAGTATCAATGGGAGGCTTTAGTAAAGAACTTTGCGGAGGAACGCACACAACAGCAACTGGGAATATTGGCTTATTTAAAATAGTGTCAGAGGGAGGTATTGCTTCTGGGGTTCGACGTATAGAAGCCGTGGCGGGAAAATCTGCGTATTTTACTATGCAGGAAGAAAACAAGACTCTAACTTCAATCCGTTCCATTTTGAAAGTATCACCGGAGGAGGAAATCAATAGAATAAAAAAAATTCTCGAAAAATCACGAGAAATGGAAAAGGAAATTAGCCTCCTAAAGGAAAAACTGGTCAGTGGTGAAAGATCAGACCTGAAGAATGACACTCAAAAAGTTGGTAACATGTCTCTACTGGTTAAACAATTTGAAGGAATGGATGCTAAGACCTTGCGAACATTCATTGATAATGCAAAAAATAGAATCAAGTCTGGTGTTGTAATCGTTGGGTCTGCTACAAATGGAAAAGTTTTACTTGCGGCTGGTGTGACAAAAGATTTGGAAGAAAGTTTTCATGCGGGCAACATACTAAAAGAAATCTCTAGTATAGTCGGTGGAAGCGGTGGCGGAAGATCAGACATGGCTCAAGCAGGTGGCATTCATATAGAAAAGCTGGGAGAAGCTCTGGATAGAGCCAGAGAAATAATACATAATCGCTAACTAGAGTTGTTATTTTTTTAAATATCTTCACGTGATAATTTAGCCTATTTCTTTAAAAAAACCATCAGCACGTATCGGTGGATCGATTAACTTACCCCATCCGGGGTCACAAACACATGGATTAGATATGGAAAAAAATAAAAAAGAAGAACTTGATAAAAAGTGGAATTCTATCGTTTTAAAAGCCCTGAGTGACGAGGAATTCAAGAAAAGACTCATAAAAGATCCTACTAACGTT
The DNA here is from genome assembly GCA_041938985.1 of Candidatus Nitromaritima sp. GTDB lineage: Bacteria > Nitrospinota > Nitrospinia > Nitrospinales > VA-1 > Nitromaritima. The sequence continues at coordinate 2,619 of JBGTUV010000098.1, forward strand.
ATGCTTGAAAACGGGCTCAACATACCCGAAGGTTGCAAGGTTGGGGAAACCTCTACCAAAATTGCTGGTCTTCAACTACCACCTAATGCCTCAGATGATATTAAAGAAGAAGTAACATGGTGGAGGTGGCGACTAGAGATGACTCATGATTTTGGAAAAGATGAACGAAAAAAAGCTAGTGAGGCCTCTGGTGGCGCTCCTCTTATGGACACAACCCCGGAAATGTAGGAACACAAGGTAAAATTGATTTTGGTTTACTGTTATAGTTTTGGAGATCAAGTATTTGATCATTAAAACAGTCTAGAGGGGTAGTTTTCTCTTACCTCGATATATCTGGCCTGAGTTCAATTCTTGTATCTTCAGCAATCCATTTTTTAAGCACATTTGCAGTTAGTGCTGTTTTTCGTTTAGCCATCTCCTCAACATACATCTTCATCCATGCTGGATTTTCTGGGCCCATTATTATTTTTTTAAGTTTTGGTTGCTTTGGGAGGGGATCATTTTTTGGTTCTTTCCTAGCCACCGGTTTATAAGTAACTGCTAGCAATAAGGCAAAACCAAAAGTAATCAAGACAGTTATTAAAATAGTGTTCATTTTGCTTGAGACCCTTTCATAATGTGCAATAATTTATGTGCCTCTTATCGGCAATATCGAAAACATCCTTAAGTGAAAAATTTGATCCTGTTTTACCCAATAATTTTTCAATTTTTGTCAAAAATTAATAAATAAACACTCACATAATATTTTCTGGTTATTAATGTTTATAGGTATGGCATTGCCTATATATCAATGGCTGTTAATCTCCCTCTAACCAAATTAATTAATCGATAAAATGAATGGACGGCAGATTTTTCTAACAATTCTTATTCCCACTTTAGGTGCTATCTCCATGTGGTATTTGTATCAGGGTACCTTTTAAGGCAATAATTAGCGTTTATGATACTCTCACAAGTATTTAGCAAGAAGTAGGCCTATAAAACTCTATTAAATTTAATTTTAAATGGATTGCTAATGAGATCTGATTGAAATATATTTTAATGATTAAGATATATGCGCCTGTAGCTCAGTTGGATAGAGCGTTGGTTTCCGGAACCAAAAGTCGGAGGTTCGAGTCCTCTCAGGCGTACCATATTTTTAAAAAAATGTATTGACCAACTTGTAATACAAATCTCTATAGAATACGCAAGCCGTGACTAAGGAAAAACTATTAAAAATCTTTCAAGCCGCGAAAGTAAACCGCCGTACCTCATTAACACTGGGAGATCACAAAATTCAAGAATTACCTCCTGAGATAGGTGACATTACAAGCTTAATGGATCTTGACATGAGCCGCAATGAACTTGAAACGCTCCCCTCTGAAATAAATAACCTTAAAAAACTGAAACGACTAGGGTTAAATTATCAAAAGTTTAACTCATTTCCAGTCGCAATCTGTTCTCTAAAAAAACTCGGCGAATTATACTTAAGAGGAAATAAAATAACAGAAGTACCACCGGAAATTGGCGACTTAAAAAATCTGACTGGACTCGATCTAAGGGGAAACCGCATAACGCACTTACCCAAAGAAATAATTCAGTTAAAACACCTTAAACTATTATTTTTAGATGGGAATCCTCTGGTTGAGCCACCGTTAGAGATTGTAGTAAAAGGAAAGGATGCAATCTTTAGTTATTTTCTTACTAAGTACACCAACACAACCAACATACAACCTAGCCAACCCAACTCACTAAATACACAATCACTTGAAGATGTAACTTTATATACAAAACAAAGATAAACCATTCATTCAAAACGACACATTATTATTTGATCTAAACATTATGATAAGATTTAATTACATAAACGTTTTAAATTAATTTTTTTCGGAGACCTAGGTGAGCAAAAAACACTGGTACCTTTTATCATTGGTTGGGAAGGATCGCCCTGGCATCGTTGCAAGATTAAGCGCCGGATTATGTAAAAACGGATGTAACCTTGGAGATTCTTCCATGGCTCGTCTGGGGGATAACTTTGTTATAATGATCGCCGTTCAATTTGAAGGTTCTCAAGAAGCATTGAGCAATATTGTTTCTCCTTTAGCGGGTTCGATGGATCTAAAGCAAAGCTTAATGGAAATCGAGGAAGGTACTCATGACATAGAACCAGACATCAGAATAAATATTTATTCAGATGAGCGAATGGGTATTATTGAGGATGTCACTAGCATGTTGACTGAGTCTGGACTAAACATTCTATCTCTTGAGTCTAACCTTGACAACAATCAACCCAACAACACGTACTCTATTCATATTGAAGGAACCGTGTCCGAAGGTATTACTCCTATATACGACGTGCTTGATCGCCTGTCAGATGAAAAAAATATTCAGTCCCAGCTTATTCCTATAAATTCGCAGGTGATATAAACGGACCATCACAAATGAGGAACGCCTATGTTCTAGGTC